>DYGR01000034.1 GCA_020724545.1 Candidatus Methanoperedens nitratireducens | reverse complement strand
CCTCCCGTCGCTAAAGCTCTGGGCTTCCGCTACCCCTGCGCCCCAACGCTGTGATTCTGGCTCCTTTTACGTATTCGAATATCTTGGCATATCCTGAATCTTCAACAGGCAAGTTGCCGCCGTATAAAACATTATAGACATTCTTAAACCACCTCTCCGCATTGCCGCCAGAAGTATATGGGTTGGGCGTGGATTCATGCACAAGGCGGTAGTGGCTCAGGCCATTCGTATCAAATATATGGAGTTTTGCCTCCATGCTAGTAAAAGCTCTCAAGCCGGGCTGGATAGCATAAGCCATATAAGCATTGCTTACAACATACCTTGCCCCTGGTTTCCCGTTGATGCCCAGCTTCTCAAGAACTTCGTTTGCGCCTTCTTCAGTAGGTGCGATCAGGAAAGTAGAGGCCCCGGGCGCATGATCCGGTCCGCCACCAATGCCTGCCTGGAAAGGATTAGCATTCGGGATTCTGCGGCCGTAGTAGGTAATAATATGTCCGTAATCCCACCAGCTCATAACGCCATACGCAGTTTCAGGATAGGGGTATGTGCTGTTCTCTGGTTGCTCGTAGATAGCATAGTAATCTAAACCCGGATCAGGGGTATTGTATCTCATCCAGTTAAGTGCATCATACCATTCATAATACCCTGATGAGACAGCTCCCCACTGTGCGGTTTCTGTGGTAGTCTTATTTGAGCATTTCCAGAAGTTCTTCTTTAGAAATTTGATTCCAAATGCTCACCTTATTTAATATATCAATCAAAGTCCCCTTTGCGATTTCATCATGCTGTGGAACCGTAATAGAATGAATACCAGCAGGAGTCTTTTTCTGTAATTTCATGTGGCTACCTCTCTGCTTTACGATATTGTACCCAAGTTTACTGAGTGCCTTTACAAGCTGTTTACCTGAAATCACAGGCATCTTTTGTCCCATGCACCCTCAAATAGCTACATCCATCATTGCAAGAATTGACGATTTCTCATGTAAATCATAATCTGGTTCATCTTCAAGATGTAAACCAACAGCTTCTTTCAAGTTTTCTATGGTTTCATCCAATGTTCTTCCCTGGGTGAACACGTCAATGTCTAAGGTTCTTGCACAGTAGTATTCGCCATCGAAGTAAATTTCAGCTTTAATTATTCTCTGCATTAAATCTATATAAAGCGATCAACTCTTATAATATTTCCTATGCAAATTTAATGATGCAAGCACACCCCATCCATCCTGAAATAAAATTAGCTGCGCTGGGCTCCGCCCAGACCCGCGGGAGGCGCCGCCTGACGGCGGAGTTAAGTACTATGCTCAAACAGTTCTGTAGCTTAAATAAAGGCTGGCATCGTCCGCCCCACGCCATGTGTTAAGCGAGGATGCAGCGCTCTTCTTTTCGAAGGAACAGAGGGCGGGGACCCTACTTGTAGGGTGGTAGTTCACAGTTTCCTATACATAGATTCACCTTTCAGCCAGTTTTTCAAGGATTTTCTCAAGGCGCAGGTTATGCTCTTCCTGTCCATGGATAAAATAATGTTATGATTATGAAAAGAGAACATCCCAATTGGGGAAAGAAGAGAATAGCTCAATGGATATGGAAAGAGAACAATTGGGAGCATAATGTGGCAATCACTACAGTAAAGAATGTATTGAGCAGACATGGGATGTGGAAGGAGGATAAAAGGAATATCTAAAGAGAAAAAGAAAGAACTTAGAGATGAAAAGAAGAGAAATGATCTTGAATGGAAGAGAAAAAAGGCAGAAAGAAAAGAATTATTGACCAAAAGAAAGATAGAGGATGAAGAGTGGAGAAGTAAACGAAAAGAGATTTCTGAACAGGTAAATGCAGTTATTACTTCATTAGTGGCTGTATTAGTGAGGGAAGAACTGGATCGTATTTTCCACAAGCCTCATATGAAAGACAGCAAAGTACACCTCAAGGTCCGGGTTATAAGTAGAAGTTACAGTTAATAAAGATTGTGGAAATGAAAAGTTCACTTGCCCAGCAGATCAGAATAATGAACTGAAGCCATTACATTTTTTAAACCTATTAAATCAACCAGTAGTATGCTGATCCTCACTAAAACCGAGAACGCCAGTGCCATTGCTGGCAGAACCCCGAATAATGAAAAGACCAGGATAATCCCGCCTTCCATCAATCCAAGACCAGCAGGCGATATAGGTACGAACATCAATATGGTTATCAGTGGATGAAGTAAAAAGAAAGCAAAAAAAGAAATTTCAATCCCGAGGGCTTTCCCCAGATAGAACCACTGCAAACCTGCAAAAAGCCATCCAATCATATACAGTATTAGAATGGTGTTAATGCTGCGTTTTATCTGAATACTGCGCTCTTTAAAAAACAACAGTTTTTCTGTGAATCTCTTGAGAAAAGGCAGTTTACAAATAAATTTTAAGATCTTACTGTCATTACGCCATGAAACCGTTACCATTGAGATTCCTACAACCAGAAGAAGAACAGCACCAATACCTACTGGAATAAGCAAATCCCTGTTGATATCTGAAAGCGTGGATATATAGAATATAGCTGCTATAGCCCCTCCTACTTTGAGGATGAATTCTATACCCTGTGGCGCAAAGATGCACGCCATCCCATCAATTATCTTGATCCCGGCGTTTTTTTTCAGTATAGGTGGTGTTAAAAAATACCCGCTGCGTCCGGGCGTAATATCACCTATAATCATTCCACCCATATGTGAAAGAAATACAGTCGGAAATTTAATCTTATATCCGATCATGGTCAACAGGTAGTTCAGGCGGCTTGCAAGGACAAAATTCAAAAACAAATACGATAAGCAAGCCATGATGAAATATAAATAATCGGTTTTCTTGAGAACAGAGAGCATATCGTTTAGATCGAGTTTACTTAAAATAAAAACGATAATTGATATGCCGATAATTATTTGAAGAAAGATACTACCTGTTCTCATTTTACAGATACAATATTATCTTTCAAGGTTAAATGTTTTGCATTATACCTGGAAATCGGCACTTTTAGTAACTATATTACAAATAAATCTATTCCTAAGATCACATCTTGCATATTAATAAACAAGCAGGTTGAGTGGAACATCTGAGTTTTTACATAACTGTTTGCCTTTGTGATGTCTTGTAGTACATTCCAATCTTTAAAATCCAAGTTCACTGTTTCTAAAACTTTATTTCTATTCTCACAATATTGAACTGCACGTCAAATACATGCGAAAAATGTTATTTATCGATGGCTACCTCTTGAATGTGGGTTAGAGGGTCATTTGATACTATTGTGAGTCTCAAGTTCACACCAGATCAAGTGTTACAGTACGTCCTTCAAGAACATCTTTTTCACTTACGTCGATCTGCTTTGAGATATCACCCGCTGTCACTGTATAAGGTCCTGCTGGTTTTGTATCGAACTGCGTCTCTTCCGGGATCGGGCCGAGCGTGGAATATGGAACTGTAAAGGAATACGTACCATCAGAGGAAGTTGTCTGTGAATATTGGATGGTCCTTCCTATATTTGTTTTGATCGTATTGGTCAGTGTGACTGTGGTATCTGGAGGCGCTGTTCCTGTGATTTTAGCACCATCCACATACTCAAAGATTTTAACTACTCCGGAGTCCTCGATGGCAATACTGCCTCCATATAGTACATTATATATATTTTTGTACGACTTCTCCTGATACCCGCCAAGTGTATATGGATTTGGAGACGATTCATGCACCAATCTATAATGTTTTAATCTATTGCCATCAAAAATGTGAAGCTTTGCTGCCATGTTCTCGTAATATTTCGAAGAGGGTACGATCTGAGGACCGCTGCTTGTCTCGATCCGGGCATGGTAACCATAATCCTCGCTCCAGATCCCGAATATCTGCATTATCTGATATGCCATGTAGCCGTTGGTCACAACATAGCGCGCTCCGGGTTTTTCATTGATCCCCAGAGCATTGAGCACTTCATTTGCTTCCTCCTCGCTCTTGGCGGTCAGGAAGGTTGAAGCCCCGGGTGCATGTGATGGTCCTCCACCTATGCCTGCCTGGAACGGGTTTGCATTGGGTATCCTGTGCGCCCAGTAGGTGATGACATGACCGTAATCCCACCAGCTCATAACACCGTATGCTGTCTCAGGATACGGGTATGTGCCGTTTTTGGGTTTTTCGTATATAGCAAGATAATCCATGCCTGGATCGGGCGTGTTATAGCGCATCCATGTAAGGGTTTCGTGCCATTCAGCAAAGCCGCCGCCTGAGGGTTCACTTCCTCCCCATCTTGCCCACTTTGTATAGGTTTCAGAAAAACCGGGATAGGCAAAGAACATAAGCAGCATTACTACAAGAACAGGGGAAAGCACATGGCTTGCGCCAATATTTTTTATATCGAAACTCCATTTCCATCCCCCTGATTTTAATATTCTCTCTGATAGTGCCCAGCCTGTATAACCAACCATAAGAGCTACATTTACCGATAAATAATAAGCCCACCTGTTCTGGCCGAATATTGCAATAAATATCACAATGCTCCATACTAAGAAGAGCACATCCTCTGGCCTCTGTTTACTGATGATCCTGTAGCCGATAACCATCATGACAGCTATTATAAACAGAATTACGAAATTATCCCCCTGGAAAATTCCTGTTACCGGAAAATTCTCCCATATCGCGCCCGGTCTTTCTAAAATAGAGGATGCTTCGCCAACGGTGGCTAAACCACCTGTGGGGAACGAAAATATGAGGCGGGGAGCATTCACTATAGTGCTGTACATCTGGGGCAGAGCAATACTCATTGCCAGCATGCCCAGCGTAAAGAAGCCGCCCAGAGAGAGGGGGTAGTAATACGACCTGTATCCTCTCTTTTTTATCTCGCGGGATATAATACCTAACGCTATCGGGAATCCAATACCTGCAAGGGGTACTGCCACATGGAACCAGGAATAATAAAATGTTGAGAAGCCGTACTCTGTATTAACATACGGCAGCACAGTTATCAATCCGACCAAAAACATCGGCACTGCGGCGACGGCAAGGTAGTCGGTCGACCTGCCCCGCATATCGTCTATTATGTACTGGATAAGAATAAATATTAGAATTATCATGGAAAAAAAGGGAGCTCCAGCCCAGGTAAGCTGGAAAGCCGCAAGCATCACACCAGCAAGTATTGAATACATCACCGGCTTTTCTTTTAAGCGTATGTCAGAGAATTTTATGTTCAGTTCCCTGCCTGTCTTTACTGCAAGAATAAAGAGAGCGAAGGCCGCAGTGCTGAAGAACACCTCTGCAACATGGTGGTCGGTAAAGCCAAGTGTTGAGCGGGAGAAGAACTGACCGGGCAGCACCGCTATCATAAAGGCTGCAAGCAGGCCCGTGCCCCTGTTACCAAGATTTTTCCCTATAAGATATACAGGGAAAACAACAAGTGCGCCGAATACAGCAGGAACAAATGCACCGATGGTATTCACGGTCTGCATATCGTAACTGCCCAGGCCGGCTATGAGAGAGAGAGAAGCAATTATCTGGGTAAAGAGAGGTCCGAAGTGCAACACGCTGCCGTACGGGTACATCGTAAAGGGGTCATAGGTAATCCTGTGCGGGAAATGGTGCAGTGTATTTTCCACAAGACGCATGTGGAAGACAGCATCATCAGAAGCAAAGGCTACAATGCCGCTCCTGAAAATACTGTCATAGGACATGGCAGTTCTAAGATAAAGGGAAAGGGCAAATATAGCCAGAAGGAGGATATAGAAAAAATAATTAAAATAGGGTGGAATCTTTAATTCTTTTTTAACTTTATTTTCATCTCTGGCAGCCTTTTTTTCTTCACGCCTTTTTTTGTCTCTAGCCATATTAAACCTGCACTGATATAACTTTGAAATACTGCTCTCTTATTGCATCCCACCCTATAGTCGGGGGGTTATATAATTTTTGGCTTCCGAACTGCTTAATTAGTTCCTTCTTTATTGCATCGCTATCCCCGGCAGGAACAAAAAATGCTCCACCGTAGCTTTTCATGGACTCCTTTAATCCGCCTACCTCTGAGACGATCACTGGTTTTCCGAACGACATTGCAATATGGGCAATCCCGCTCTGTGAAGCCCGCAGGTAAGGCAGGACGATGACATCAACTGCAGAGAGGTAAAGGGGAATCTCACTATCTGGAATATATCGATCTACCAGGGTGATCTTCTGCTTAAAAGGAGATGAATTTATCCGGTCAAGCAGCTCTTTCCTGTCTTCCCACACCTCTCCAACAATCAGCAATCTGCTATTCTGGATAATATGTTCTGGCAGTTGTTCAAAGGCTTTTATCAGATAAGGGATTCCTTTATATCTCCGGATCAAGCCAAAACTCAAAATTACAAACCCATCCTTGATAGAGAGTTTCCCTCTTGCAATATTCTTATCAATAATCTCATACTGGTCATATAACCCATGTGGGATCACATGGATCCTTCCATGGTTAATACCGTATCTACTGGCGATCAATTTTCTATCCGATTCAGAATGGGTAATATAGGCTGCAGCATCTTTCCTGAGCAGCCTTCCCATCAATCTGGAATACAGTCTGAGAGGCAGGATTGCCTCTTCAAGCGGATCAACGACTTCATGAAATTCTATGATCAACTTCGATCTTAGTGGCATGCCCATTATTTTCAATAACAGATGCATATGGGACACCGAAGATGTCCACCACTGCAGGATGATGACATCAGGCTTTGACGTCTTAAGGTGTCGATATGCTCCATACCATGTCACAGGATTGTTATAATCCATGCCGTTAAATACCTGGACATCTGGTGAGAACTCAAGATGAGAAATGTCTTTGCCTACATGCGCACGACCTGGAAATAAGAATTCTGGCAGCAGTCTTCTGAAACATATAACAGAGACGGCAGCGGAAATCGATAAGGCATTCGCCAGCCTGATGGTATAATAGCTTATGCCGCTCAGGAATCGCTTTGATGGACCAACGATGCAGATTTTGACGTTATTCACAGCATTCGTAATGCATTATCTTTATATTTAAATTAGAGCATTAATGAGGTGAGGTCATTTTAAGTGAGAATAGCGCAAGTATGCCCACGTTATTATCCTGATATCGGGGGCGTGGAGACGCATGTGAAGGAGATCAGCGAGAGACTGGTAAAACGTGGATTTGAGGTAGAAGTGATTTGCACTGATCCAGCCGGACAATTACCTAAGCACGAAAAAATAAATGGAGTTACAGTAACGCGATTCAAGTCATTCGCACCCGGCGATGCCTACTATTTTGCGCCGCAGATTTATTTTTACTTAAGAAAATATAATTATAACATTATACATGCTCACAGCTACCATGCGCTTCCAGCGCTGTTCGCAGCACTTGCAAAAAATAGATGCAGGTTTATCTTTACGCCGCACTATCACAGGGAAGGGCATACGCTTTTCAGAAATCTGCTGCATAAACCATATAAGATAATTGGCAGTAAAATCTTCGAAAAGGCTGATAAAGTGATATGTGTATCAGAGTACGAGAAGCAAAATATAATATCAGACTTCAGCGTCCCTGTAGGAAAAATTAAAAAAATACCAAATGGTCTGCATCTCGGAGAGTTTGCGAAAATCAAAAGTAAAAAACATAGCAGAGAAAAAATACTTCTTTATGTCGGACGTCTGGAAGAATACAAAGGTGTCCAGCATATAATCAAAGCACTTCCACATATGCAGGATTTTAAACTGAAAGTTATCGGAAAAGGACATTATGAATATAATCTGCGTAAACTGGCAGAAGAACTTACAGTCTCAAAACACATCAACTGGTATAAAAACATAACGAGAGAAGAAATGCTCCAGCACTATGCATCAGCGGATGTATTCCTGATGCTCTCAACACATGAAGCCTATGGCATTACAGTGGCGGAAGCACTTACGGCTGGAGTACCATGCATTGTGGCAACAGGAAGCGCGCTGGATGAGTTCGTGGATGGGAAACGCTGTATAGGCATCGATAATCCGATCACAACAGACAAGCTTATCAAGGTAATACAGCAGATAAAAAACATCAATCAAGATAATGCAGATATAAAAAATTTACCCTTTCAGGACTGGAATGATGTTACGGATAAATTAATAGAAGTTTACAGAGGGGCACCATGAACATAGGCATTGTGGTACCCTACTTTACACCATACGTTCACGGCAATGAATACGGGTTAGCTCAAAGCCTAGCCTGGCTGGGACACAATGTCACAATTATTACATCTACAGCTAAAGCCCCACGTGAGAAAATGCTCACCAATGCGGCTGATCCTGGAGAATCCCTCAAGCATAATTTTACTGTGAAATACCTCTCAACATTTATAGATGTGGGAGATAATCCCGTCATAACTGGAATAAAGAATCACATTAAAGATCAAGATCTGGTAATGCTGCAGGAGGATTACCCACTCATCTGCCATAAGGCATACAATGCCGCTAAAAATTACAATGTCCCGACAATCCTGTCATCAGAGAGAACATACTACCCTGAAGATGCAATAAAACGATATGCTCTGAAAGTACTTGATACTACAATCAACAAAAAGCTGAGAGATGGTGTCGATTTGCTCACTGCACACTGTACAGCGGCTAGGGAATTCATTATAAATGAGCTCGGAGTAGAACGAGAAATAAAGGTCATTCATGTTGGAGTTGATACAAGGTTATTCAGACCGCTGCAGTCTGAAGGAAAGTATCTCCCCAGGGGTGATTTCAGAATACTTACAGTGGCGCGGCTGCACAGATATAAAGGACTGAACTATTTGATTCAGGCGATGAAAATGATCAGAGAACAGATACCTTACGCCCATCTATACATTATAGGAAAAGGAAAGGAAGAGCAAAACCTAAAGGACCTGACAGAAAAACTGCGATTGAACAATGCTGTGACATTCATCACCACACCGGTTCCAAACCATGAGATGCCAAAGCTGTATGCTGAATGCGATGTATATGCACAGCCCAGTATAATAGAACCTTATGGTATAGCGGTGCTGGAGGCGATGGCATGCGGGAAGCCAGTGGTTGGGACTAAGGTTGGAGGGATGAGAGATACGATAAACAAAGAAACCGGATTTCTTTCAGAACCTAGAAATTCAGAGGAGATTGTACATTATATAAAATTATTGTATAATGAAGATACAAGGAATGAAATGGGCATGAATGCAAGAAAAAGAGCTTTGGAGGAATTTGATTGGGGCTGCATTGCGACTGAATATATTGAAGTGCTGAGCGTGTAAGATGAACATAGCATTCGCGGTAACTCGCTTAACTAAATATGATGCAGCGAGCAATTATACTGCGGCCGTAATAGAAGAACTATCTAGGAATAATACAGTAGATCTCTATGCGTTCAGTATTGAGAGAGAAACACCAAAAAGTATAGAACAGTACAGCTATACAGGAAAAAATGAGCACAGTCTGTTATCAGTCCTTTCAGTGACCACAAAAATATACAGTTTAGCGAAGAAATTCTCGAATTATGATATAGTGGTTTTGACTGGTCCTGATATCACAATTTTGCCAAGTATTCATCTGGCAAAGCGCTTTAATCCAGATCTTAAACTTGTCTGGGACTTCCATGGTCTTACCCCCCCTCAATTCCTTCAAGGTAGTAAGCATAGGTTTTTAACCATAATAAGACAGACGGCATATATCTGGTCGATGAAGAGAAGTGATTGCATAAAAGTAGATAGCAATTACATAAAAAAGGAAGTTGAAAGTAAGACGGGTAAAATGAATATAAAAGTACTGCCCATTGGGATAAATACTACTATATTCAAGGACGCTGATATAGAAGCCCAGAGAGACAGGCTTCATCTGAATGATAAATTTGTAATGCTCTATGTGGGCCGTCTTGCAGCATCCAAGAGGGTGAATTTTTTGATTAAAGCAATGCAGGCCCTGGACGAGGCTGTTCTTTTAGTTGCTGGCGGTGGTGAGGAAAGGGATAAATTAAAGAATTTAGCACATTCATTAAACCTCGAAGACAAAGTAATTTTTATTGGACGAGTATCCGATGAAGATCTGCCAAAATATTATTCTATGTCTGATGTTTTTGTGACAGCAAGTCTGCATGAAGGTTTTTGTGTCCCGATCATAGAATCGTTTGCAAGCGGAAAGCCGGTGATTGTGCCCGATAGAACTGCGATGCCTGAAATTGCTGGTGATGCAGGTCTGGTATATGAGTCTGGATTAATAAATGATTTTGTATCTAAAGTACAGATACTTAGAAATGACAGTAATTTAAGGGAACAGCTTTCTAGAAAAGCCAGTGACAGGTCCAAAAAATTTGATCTCAAAAATTCAGTGAAAAAATACGAGGAATTCTTGGAAAATATGATGGGTTTTTAAATTTATAATTTATATTTATATAGTGAAACTAATAGAACAAACGGTGCAATTACAGCTATCACAGTTTTGAAAAATAAGAACCAGAAACTGGCGAAATCTTTTGTACGAATATATATCTTAAGAGATCTATACAAACAATGCAGAATAAAAATCGGCAATGCTAAAAATATCAAAAATCTCATTAAAAAAAGTTTAATAAAAGTTTTGTTGTAATACGCCCGCTTTCCATGCCAGAAAGCATAATCCACCTCCTTTTTGATGACCTCGCTAACGCTCGATGGCTGTTCTCTACTCATCAGGCAATCAGGTTCATAATAAAAAACATAGCCTTTTTTTGATATTTTTTCTGATAGATCACAGTCCTCAACATTCCTCAATCTCCTATCAAACCCACCGACCTCATCTAAAACACTTTTTTTAATCAATGTATTTCCCGTTCCAGCTCCATGGGTGATCTGTGCCTGGGTGAGTACAGTTGTTGTCAGATAATCCCAGTATCTGGCAATCGAATTCTCAGGATTGATAGCTTTGCTCAGTGAAAATACTCCCGCGATTCTATCTTCCGTGAAATCACTGAGCATCTTTTCCGCCCAATTTTTATTTGTGATAAAACCGTCTGCATCCAGCAGGGCGACATATTCACCGGATGCATGTTCAAGGGCTTTCTGCCGGGCGTATCCCCGACCCATGTTCTGCTCCAGATTTACGAGCTTTACGGGGTATTTTTTTAGTATGTCCAATGTTCCATCCGTACTTCCATCGTTTACAATTATAATCTCTTTGTCTGGGTAAGAGAGATCAAGAATGCTTTCTATGCATCTTGCAATAGTTTTCTCACCGTTGTAAACCGGGATACAAAAACTTATTTTTTCATTATCGTTAATCATGCAACTTTTTCTTCCATTCTTTACTTTCTTGCAAAAACAAAATACTCGAATCCTAATATATCCGAGATAATGGTATCATCAAATCTTAATATAATCTGTTTTACCTTATATATTAAATTTAATTGCGGGGTGCCTTTCTTGAACCAGTTATAGAAGTTCGGAGGTATGACAAGCCCGCTGAATACCTTTACGTCTTTGAGCTTATTTTTTTCAAAAATTTTTTTCCACTCATCTTTTTTAATACTATTTTCAAAGCACGTGTCTTTTTTTATTATTATTGGTCGGCATAAAGAACTTTTCCTTGGCACAATATCAGCATAAAAAATGCCATTTGGTTTGAGTACCCTAACCATTTCTCTAACTATCGAATTGATTTCTGTTCCTGACTTAAAATGTTCCAATAAACCACCACTCATAACCATAACCACACTATTATCTTTTAGAGGCAGATGATAGGCATCTGCACGGATCCCTTCTCCTGATATATTCAAATCCAAAAAATTTTTGGCTATACCTGCTACGCAATTTGTAAAGTCGAGACCAACGGGTTGATATTCTGGATGCCTGATCGCTATCTGTGTAAGAAGTTGACCTGACCCTGCACCAATTTCAACGATAATTCCAGCTTCGGGAAGGTGATTCTTGATATGCTCTATCTTAATATCATCTATGAAATTATCAGGACACTTCCCGCTTCGAGAATCAAGGTATTCTTTGAACTGCCCATCGTTTTTCCATGCAGACACTTCATTTATTTTCAAGGCGAACCAACTCTTTTTCTGTACGGCTTTCCCTTCTTCCATTCATCTGGAATGGCTTTCAGTGCATTCCAGAATGGTTTATAGTCTTTATCTTTTCCAAAGGATTTCCAAACAATTGCTTTTATCATTCCAGTAAAATAATATACAGCTATACCTGCAAGACCCAGAAGATTGGAGTTTTTAGATATGACCCAGATAGCATCAACAATAAATTGGTCGTGCAGTTTTTTTCCCTTAACACTTCCTAACATCTTATGATAGCAGACCGAGGAAGGAACATACATCGCTTTCCATCCAGCATGTTTTGCCCTCCAGCAGAGATCGATATCATCATGACCAAAAAAAAGCCTCTCATCTAAAAGGCCGATTTCATCGAGCATTTTTTTCCGAAAAAGGGCTGAAGCAGCACACACGCCGTCTACCTGCTCTAATTTTTCGTATTTCCCAACTTTTTTGCCCGGGGCGCGGTCGTAGATAAAGGAGTTCCATATAATAAAAAACCCTGCCGAATTATAAATATCTGGTGTATCCATTAAAAGTAGTTTTGACCCGCATATCCCTATCTTTTCATCTGTTTCTGCAACTTTAACGAGTTCCTCAAGCCAGTTTAGCACAACTTGAGTATCATTGCTTAAAGCCACGATATAGTCTGCGTTTGATGCACGCATACCTACATTGCATCCTCTGGCAAAACCTAAATTTTCATTTGTCTGAATGATTTTTACAGATGGATATTTCTTCTGCACACACTCAACAGAGCCGTCGACCGAGGCGTTATCTACCATAATTATCTCGAAGTTACTGTATGTTTGATTCAGAACGCTTGAGAGACAGGTATCTAAGTAGTGTCTTCCGTTCCAGTTTACGATGATTATCGAGACTTTTGGTTTATTCATATCTCACCTTTAATAAAAACTTTAAACCTTTAATATATGGTATTGCTCCAACATTGTTTCTTCCGATCAATCTTCCAGCCTCACTCTTTATTGCCATTCTAAGTAAGTTAAAATAATTAAATAAGTCGTTTGAGCTCCACTCTCCACTGGTTAAATATATTTTTTTATACTGCTTGTGTTTTTTTAAAAATCGGTGGAGAACTTGATAATACTCTTCATTATTATATCCCTCTGAGCGATGCCAGACAGGTAATGGTAGAACGTAAGATTTAAGTCCAAAATCACGTGCAGATAAACAAAAATCGGCACCATATATATGCCAGCCATCACAGGTTTTCTCATCAAATTTAAGAGTATCAAAAACATTTCTCGACACAATCAATATTTGCTCGTCTAACGTCTGTACTTCCACAGGCACTTCAAAATTTTTATTTCCCCACCACGCCTCCTTCTTAGAACCATGATACACTATTCCTATGGATCTTTTAATAGTAGAATTACCGATTTCGCACGTCCCGGCGACTCCTGCAACTCCCAAATCTGAGATTTTGCTTAAGAAATTTTCTGCTCTTTCCAACCAGTCATCTGCAAGAAGATACACATCTTGATGTGCGAACATTATATGTTCGCCTTTTGCCTTTTTGCCACCATAGTTGAGTGCTTCAGCAGCTGACTTGAATTTATTGTTACTATTATTTATTTTTATCATTTCGAACTCAACTGTCTGATTTTCGAGACTATTGAGCAAGAAATTCCTTAGAATTTCTTCATTATTATATACACAGACTATGGAGATCATATCTTATCCAGCCAGAATTCGACTTCATAGTTATAATGCACAAAACGTATGAAAATCTCAAAGGTTTCAAGATTTCTACTAAAAAATCTACTAAATCGTCCTCTGAGTTTTATCTCTTTTATTTTGAATGAACTGGTCATCTGAAATTCATTACATTCTATAAAATTTCTTAATCCCCATACAGTAAACATAGTTTTATGGGTAGGGTTGTCGAAATACCATTTGCTCAATGCATGCGGGACTTTTCCATGTAAAGTTCCCTTTGCTTTGAGCACCCTATGGACTTCATTAAACGTTTTTATAACATCATTTGAATGCTCTAAAACATGACTTGCCTCTATTCCATCAAATACATCGGATTTAAAAGGTAAGTGTTGTATATCACCAATTACATCCACATGTGGTGTTTTTATCATATCCATACCAATTTCATTAATCTTTTTGCAATAACCGCACCCTATATTTAGAACAATCATTAAGATTCACTACCAATTTTATCTATATTGTTTTATGTAATTTTACACGATTATGCCTATATTTATAGTATATGAATTTAATAATCGGAAACCTATTTATAGAAAACCTCGCAATTTCAAATATGTAATGCCGAATTAAATAAAAATTAGTATAATCTTCCCGAAACCCCTTTTTTGTTTTTACTGGGAAGCGAGCGTGGCAATCCCTACAAACAACAAAAAAATATACCTCGAATGATTTTCTGTGCATGTTTTTATAGTCTGATACACTGTGACACTCTGGACACCTAATTTGAATAGTAAAAAAATTTTTACCATTACGAAGCTTGAATTCTTTTTTTGAAGATACTACTTTTCCAGCCGCGAGATTCCTATCATCGTTTGTGTAATAGGATGCAAAATTATATAATTTTTTAAATCTTGTGTCGCCAAGTTTGGTTAGGTTGATTATTGGAAAACCGTCTCTCATGTATTGAAGCTTATCCTTAATCAAACCATTCTTAATAGCATATCTGTAAACAGGTGCATCTGGTAATGTTATTATCATACTCAAAGGCATTCCATACTTACGGTGATTAAACCACCATTCTACTGACTCTTTAATAGTCTCTTCCGTTTCTGTTGGGTCGCCAAACAATATGTTGCCTATGATAGCAATTTTAGCATCTCGTGTTAATTTAAGGGCTGTTTCAATTTGCGCTTTGGTAATTTTTTTTTGCATGCTCCTTAAAATTATATCGCTCATGCTCTCTATACCATAACTAATCATATATACGCCAGAATCTTTGAGTGCTTTAAGAACGCTTTCATCTACATCACTTACTCTAAGTTGGGGTATCCATTTAATATTATATTTTTTAATTCGTTCTGCAAAAGCATACATTCTTTCCTTATCTACAGAAAACAATTCATCAGATATAACTAATAAATTAATATTATATTTTTCTATTAAATAATCAATTTCTCTAAAAACATTATCAAGTGTTCTTTGTCTATATTTTTTTCCAAGTGGATGATAACAAAAAGTGCAACTGTATGGACATGATCGTGATGTAATAATACTTCCAGGTCTAACTTCATCTAATATACTATAGGTTATCTGGTCACTTGGTGCGGACAAACCTATAAAGTAGCCATACTCAAAACCTTCATAATCAGGTATTGGAAGCAAATCTAAATTTGATATTGGTTCTCTGGGTTCCGAAACGATTAAATTAGTATTGTCAAAAAACGCTAATCCTTTAACCTTACTGACATCTCTTTTATTACACAGCGCATCGGCAAGCTCTGCCATCGTCTCCTCTCCTTCGCCAACAATTCCGAAATCTATTCGCATATTTTCTAAAGCCAATTTCGGGTCAGATGTAATAATCGCCCCACCAACAACAGTGATAATTTCCGGTTTTATTTTCTTGGCAGCATCTAAAATAGCGTTTATTAGTTTAAAATGGATAGACATGCCACCAGTACAGACAACATCAATTTTTTTGCTATCAATTTGTTCAGACAACTGTTTTTCAATCGGATCATCATAATGGCATGTGTTTAAACAATACACATTAAACCCTTTATGTTTCATATAAGCAGAAACATACGCTAATCCAAGGTAGAATTCATAAGGTTGCCCACGGTTTACATACTTTGGAGTAACAAATAGAAAATTCACTATTTACCTCATTTCGTCTTTAGATAAAGTAAATTCTTTTTTATGTGAGTAGATTTTAGCAATGCTCTGAAATGAGATAAAACCTTTCTGACTGAAAGGTTTCCACTATAATGTGCATTTTGAAGGCTTAAATAAAATAGATATGGATATTTCACTAAAGTGCCAGGCAAAACGACCATAAGTGATACAATTATATTTCTTAGGTTTAAATGTTTACCTAATTTAGCCAACAAATGCCATCGTATTTTATCCCCATTTTGAAATTGGTTAAGTCCAATACGATGATTCAGCACCCAGAACAACGATGTCCTGTATGCACAATCAAGCACCAGTTCCCCATTTACATGATACTCCTTTTCTAAAAACAAGATAACATCACGGTTGCTATTATAAAACGAAAGGATATTAAATCCAATGTGATGTGTTTTATTATAATCTATTACAGGCGTATCCAGAAATCGCAATTTAGACTCGGGTTTAAGCATGCTTAATAAAAGCGGTGTTTGCGGAAAGATATTTCCGCGAAATTCATTTTCCACCCAATCCAAACGTTTCTTATTTAAACGAACAACTCCGCTGGCTAAATATGTAAAGGGGATTAAATGTAGGGTGGTTACAAAGGTTTTTACAAATGTTGCAATATCCATATCTTCTTTAACTCCCCTGTCATTGAGCTGGATGGAATATACGATTTCTCCAAAAAGATTTCGACTGTAAGTTGGCAATATAAGACAATCAATGTTTTCACCACTGGCAGTTGTCAAACAATCCATCAAACGGTTGAATCCTTCCCACACAATCAAATCATCATCCGGAATAATCCAGATAAATTGTCCTGTAGCCTGCCTGACGCAGCGCATAATATTACCGTCCCCACCAAGATTCATGTCGTTTTTGAAGTAACGTATGATGTTTCCAAGATTTGACTGATTCAATTGTGCATGTTCATCATCTGAATTATCACAAACCACCACCTCGATCTGATTGCCATATTCTTTTAGGGCACGGCACAAAAAGGACTGATAAAGTGCTTTTATGTCATCGGGTCGGTTATATGTTGGGATACATATACTCAATAGCTTCTCCAGAATTATCCACCTCTTAAATCTACAAATTTTTCAAAACATTTCAATATATAATTGATAATTTCTTCCGTTAATCCTGGATAAACTCCGATCCAAAATGTATCATGCATTATACGATTGGTATTCGTAAGGTCGCCGTAAATACGATAATTTACATTTTTAAAACTCGGATGACGAGTAATATTACCAGCGAACAGCATTCGTGTGGCTATTTTATGTTCTTCAAGATATTTTATTATATCATTCTTGCTAAATCCTGCATCTTTACGAACGGTCAATAAAAATCCAAACCAACTAGGGTCAGCTTCTATCTGGATTTCAGGCAAAATAAAGTATTCTTTGTACTTTTTCATACCTTCATATAATAATCTAAAATTCCTCTTTCGCTCATTGATAAACGAAGGCAGTTTCTTAAGCTGTTCCACGCCAATAGCAGCCTGCATATCAGTCACCTTCAGATTATAGCCTATATGTGAGTAAATATATTTATGATCATAGCCATACGGCAGTTCTCCCAGTTGCCATTCAAATCGTTTGCCGCAGGAATTATCGCATCCTGGCTCACACCAGCAATCTCGCCCCCAATCCCTGAAAGATTCTATAAGTCTTTTTAGTTGTGTATCATTCGTTACCAACGCGCCCCCCTCTCCCATTGAAATATGATGGGGCGGATAAAAACTGAAAGTCGCAATATGCCCAAATGTCCCTGTATACTTCCCATTATATTTTGACCCGAGCGCATCGCAATTATCTTCGATCAACCAGAGGTCATGCTTTTCTGCGATTTTCATTATTGCATCCAGATTGAAAGGATTGCCCATTGTGTGCGCAATAAAAATAGCTTTTGTTTTTTCTGATATCGCTTCTTCGATTCGTTCATGCTGAATATTATATGTTCCAAGATCTACATCTATAAATACCGGAATAAGATTATTTTGTATTATAGGATTTACGGTTGTTGGAAATCCTGCTGCCACAGTGATTACTTCATCACCTGGTTTCAATCCCTTTTCTCCGAGGCTGGGCGAGGTTAAGGCGGATATTGCAAGAAGATTCGCAGATGAACCTGAATTTGTCAGTAAACAATGTTTCACTCCTAAGAATTCGGCGAATTCATTTTCGAATTGCCTGGCAAATCTACCTGCTGTGAGCCAAAAATCAAGTGCAGAATCGACGAGACTTATTAGTTCATTTTCATCATATACTCTTCCTGCATACGGAACACTTGAATTGCCCGGCATAAATTTGCCTTTTTTGTGAGCTAATAAATAGTATTCTCTAACCTTATTAAAAATTTCTTTTTTAAGTTCGTCTTCTTTTTTCATAGATGTTCAAACTTCGAATTTTTTTATCTTATCAATATGTTTAATTGAATGTAAGAAAAAGAAGTTAGTTTCAATAGTATTTTCATCCATACCAAAAAACTCCATCAATCGATTTTGTTTTGCAGTAAAGATTCTATAACCTTCATCTGCTAATAGTTTTATTATTTCATTTGGGTGATAATTAAATTTAGCAGACCATTTTCTAAGCATTTCTGTAAATATAATCGGCTTGTCTCTTTTTATGGTCTCAATACCACCTTTAAAAACTAATAACTCAGCTCCTTCAACATCACATTTAAGAAAATCAACTGAATAATCATTTTCAAATACAAAATTATCTAATTTTTTTACCATACATTTAATTTTCTGAATATTTTCGGCATCCGATAAATTAGCGAATGATGCATTTCCAGAACCTTCATTATAATAGTAAAATTCTATCTCTTTTTCTTCATATGAAAAGCCAAAATTAAATATTTCAATATTATTGATTTGATTTAGTTCCACATTTCTTTTCAGATAGTTAAATGTTTTAGGGACGGGCTCAAAAGATAATACCTTTGCACTTTTTATCCGTTTTGCTATGTTTAAGGAATACCAGCCAATATTTGCTCCTATATCAAATACAGTGGAACACCCATCTACTATGTTCATTACCATATCAAAATCTGTTTTTTCATAATAACCGAAATTTAATATTTCAATTGGTGCTATTCGTCGGTCTTCTTTATCGCACACCATTTTAATAGAATTATTTCTAGAAGTTATAATTACACTGTCATCGGAAATCTCTATATTTTTTATATCCCTATATTTAATAAATTCTGAATATTCAAATAGAGAGCAATGCTTTTCATGCATTAACCTGATATATTCCTGTTTATCAAGTTCTCCGTTTTTATATTTATTTTCAATATATGTCAATTTCATAAAAAACTCATTATTGTTCTTCTAAAGCCTTCTTCTATTGATATTTTGGGGGTCCATCCAAGTTTCATAAATTTACTGATATCTGGTATGAAACCATATATGCTACTTCTTAAATATCCTGGACTATCAGGTTCATTCACTCTTATCACTTTTAATTTTCGTTCAGGAAATAATTCTACCAATGTTTTTGCGAGGTCATATATACTCTTAGTTGCCGTGGGATTGGTGACATTATATGCCTGAGCATCTTCTCCTTTTAAGAGTACTGTAAAAAATGCTGAAGTAGCATCTGATAAATAACAAAATGACCTGACTGCCGAACCATCGCTTTTCATTTTGATATCTTGATAATTCACAATATTGGAGGCAAAATCTGCAAACACTCTGCCATCATCTAGCCTCATACCTGGACCATAAGTGTGAAAAGGTCGAACTATTTTTACTGGAACTCCAAATTGTTTGTGGTACGAAATACACATAGTCTCTCCTGCCCTTTTTCCTTCTGCATAGCATGAACGGACATCCATTGGATCTAAATACCCATACATGCTTTCATTTATTTTTGTTTCACTTTTCTCAATGTTGCCATATACTTCTCCGCTACTGAAAAACAAAAAGCTCTCAGTGTCTCTCTTTTTTGCATATTCAAGTAGATTATATGTACCTATAACATTAGCATTTATTGTACCAACCGGGTCTATGGCAAAATATTTTGGACTCGCTTGACTGGCTGCATGTATTATAAAATGAATGTCATCTTTTATTGTAACCGGTTCAGTAACATCTTGCACTACGAATATTAAGTCAGTTCTGCTTTTATAAAAAGCAAATCGGTTCAAAGCTTTTTCTTTATTTCTTATAAGAGCAAAAACTTTAGCTTTTTTCTTAAATCTCGTTTCATTTAAAAATAAAATAGTTTCAACAAGATAAGCAGGTACAAAACCATTCGCACCAGAAATTAGGATATTTTTTCCTTCTAAAGCATCCCACGGAAGGTTCGATCCAGTAATAAATTCCAAGTCTTCTTCGATAATAGGATTTCTCACATCATTCACCCACTGGCTTTACAATCATCTTTTTTTTAAATTCATTTCGATCTAAAAAAGGATACATATCCTCAAGCGGTTTTGATACCATGGTACCGTCATTTCTTTTTTCAGATGCCACCGTTGGTATAATTAATTGATCCCTCGGAGTCATTATTTCACATATGACTGCACCTTTATAATTCAAAACATCATCCAATGTTTTATCCAGCAAAGCATTATCACTAACCCGGACGAATTCTATTCCATAGGCTTTTGCTATCTTCTCAGAATCTGGAAAAGATACACCTGAACACGAACATTCACCGATAAATCGTCTATCAAAATATTTTTCCTGAGTAAACCTTATGGACAAATATCCATCATTATTCAGTATAAAAATCTTTACAGGCAGTCCATAATGAACTATTGTTTGAAGCTCTTGAATATTTTGCTGAAAGGAGCCATCGCCTGTAATACACATTACTCTTTTTTTATCAATAGCAGTGCTAATCCCAATACTTGCGGGCAGGCTGTAACCCATGGTCGCAAAACCACCTGAAGTTATATATCTCATCCCTTTTTTGATTTTTACAGATTGCGACCCTGCATAGAAAGCCGAACCCGCATCAGTAACCACCACATCATCGGTATTCAATTTCCTGCATAGTCTATTAATAAAGTAATAAATGTTTATTTTGCCTTTTATAGTTTCATATTCTGGCAAGCATACAGGATATTTATTTCTCCACGTTATACATGTGTTCAGCCATTTATTGTCAAAATTAATTTGTTGCTTGTCTAATAATTGAGACAATTTGTTTAAAAACTCTTTTGCATCCCCATCTATTAATAAATCAATCTTTATTGTATTCTTCTTATGAGACGAGGTATCAATATCTACTATTACAATCTTAGCTTCTCTTGCAAATTGTGAATATTCATAACCAATCTCTGCAACAGGCAGGCTGCTACCTATTACTATCAACAAATCAGAGTTCTGTATAGCTAGATTACCAGCTCTATCTCCTTTGATGCCGATTCTGCCTACATATTTTGGGTGCTCGCTATCTATTATATCAATCCCCAAATAAGTAGTAATAACAGGAATATTATATTTTTTAATAAAATTTAATAAATCGTTGATAGCCCCTGATATTCTAATGCCATATCCTGCTAAGATTACAGGTCTGGATGCAGATTTGATATACTGCTCAACTTGTTTAATCTGGGCTTCTGATATTTTCTTCATATCCTTTGGAGGGGTAAATCCTATTAATTTATCTGGTTCAATAATAGCTCCCTGAACATCCAAAGGAATATCCAGCCACGAAGGTCCTGGTCTTCCGTCCTTTGATAAATATAAAGCTTTTTCAAGATGATATTTAATATCTTCAGGATTATTTACTATTGCTGAATATTTTGTAATGGATTCAACTATAGGTAATATATTGATCTCTTGAACACCGAACTGTCTCAATCCTGGTATCTTTGCATTATATACAGCTTCTTTCCTTTTTACTTGACCAGAAATAAATAAACAGGGTACAGAATCAAGCCACGCACCCGCAAGTCCTGTTATGGCATTTGTTGCCCCCGGGCCGGTAGTAAAATATCCCACACCATAATGACCGGTCATCCTTGCATAAGCTTCTAATGCCATAGCAGATGCCTGTTCATGGTGACAGCACACAACCTGCAAATCCTTATTGCATGCAACTCCATCAGTCAGATGCATTATTCCCCCGCCTGTAAGCATAAAAACATGCTTTACTCCAATATTGTGTATGAACTTTGCAATGAAATCTGCAACTCGCATCATCAACTCTTCTCCGTTACAAAATTATAATTTTTCTACAGCATTCCTTATCCTTTCAATACCTATTTTAATATTTTCGATGCTAGTGGCGTAGGTTAACCTTACATAACCTTCTCCATAATTTCCAAAATTGGTACCAGGCAAGATTGCAACTTTAGCTTCATCAAGAATATAATTGGCAAATTCATCGCTGGACATTCCGGTCTGCGTAATATTGGGGAATACATAAAAGGCTCCTCCACTTCTCAAACAACTGATACCCGGAATACTGTTCAAGCCATCAACGATAACATCCCTCCTTTTCTTATATATTTCCATCATATTACGAATTTCTGTTTGATCTCCTTTAATAGCAGCTATTCCTGCTCGTTGAATAAACGGAGGAGTACATGAAACTAAAGTTTGTACTAGCAAACCCATTTTCTCAATAACATCTACAGGACCTATAGCAACACCTAATCTCCAACCGGTCATAGCAAACGCTTTACTAAAACCATTCGCTACAATGGTTAATTTCTTACAGAAATCGTTGTTAGAGGGACTGTAGAATTTTGCTTCCTCTTCATAAATCATTCGGGAATAAATCTCGTCACTTAATAAATAAATGCCGTTTTTTTCGGCAATTCCATAAATTTCATCCATTTCTTTAGAGGTCATAACGGACCCTGTTGGATTACTTGGTGAATTAATTATAATAAGTCTTGTTTTTGGAGTGATGGCGTTTTTTATATC
Source organism: Candidatus Methanoperedens nitratireducens (assembly GCA_020724545.1). GTDB lineage: Archaea > Halobacteriota > Methanosarcinia > Methanosarcinales > Methanoperedenaceae > Methanoperedens > Methanoperedens nitroreducens_B. Next base: position 8,351 of record DYGR01000034.1, on the reverse strand, counting down.
CTCAGGGTTCATTCTGAACTTATTTTCTTCTCTTAAGGGAACTCTTATAGGTGAAACACCACAAAGTTTCAATACTGAATAATATGTAGGGAATCCGGGATCTGGTATTATTACTTCTTCTCCCGGATTTACCAGACACTTAACAGTAAGATATATTATTATGTTTGCGCCCGGAGTAACAAGCACCTGATCTATAGAAGGAGAGAAACCTCTTGAGAAAGCAGTTGCCTCACTTACAGTCTCTCTAAAATCAAATAATCCCATTGAATTTGTGTAATGGGTCTCACCGTTCTTCATCGAAGAATAAGCTGCTTCTATTATATGGTTTGGAGTGTTAAAATCCGGATCTCCGATTTCAAAGTGAATAATATGCTCTCCTTTTTTCTCTAATTTTTGGACATTCTCCAGAACCTTAAACATTGGTTGTCCCTCTATTCTATAAGCCGCTTTAGAGAGTAAACTCTTTTTTTCACTCATAATCCTCATTTTTTATAACTCGATCCATATATTATCATAAGCTGCAAACGTATTATTAAATGTTTCCTTTGCATTTTCTTGAGCTATTTCCCTTTGCTGCAGAGTCTGGTATATATTCGCATCGAAATGAATCAAAGCCAGAGTTTTGGCATTTGCGTCTTTCGCGATCTGAGCCGCATCTTCCGGGTTTAAATGAGGCCACTGGGAATTTCTTTGCCCACTCTTAAATGAGCATTCAGCAATAAGTAAATCGGCATTTCTTGCAAGTTCTATTGCATTTTCACAAATCCCCGTATCAGGGCAATATGCAATTATTTTCCCTTCCAATTCAAATCGATATCCCATGCACCTGGATGAGTGAAGCAATAATCTACATTCTACCAGGAAAGGAATTCTATGAATTCCTTCAGAAAGTTCATGAACATCTACTTTAAATGGTAATTTGGACAACGGAACCGTATAAGGAACATTAATAATTGTATCCAGGACATTCTTTACACCCTCCGGCCCATATATGGACATTTCCTGCTTGAAATTAAATTTGTTTAGGATATGCAGACCTATTATGTGGTCAAGATGAAAATGGCTGATAAAAAGATAAACTGGTTTTTTGCCATCAACATACTTATCTAATTTGAAAATTCCATTTCCTGCATCAAGAATTATAGAATACTCATCAGTTTCTATAAGTGTACATACGGTATTCCCGGTATCTGTATCATACCACCCATTAGTGCCAAGAAATATCGCTTTCATTTAAGTCCATTTATTATGAAAAAACGTCTTATACCAGTCAATAGTCTCCCTGAGCCCATCCTCCAGCGTATACCGGGGGCGCCAGCCTAGCATCGCTCTTGCTTTCTGCGCAGAAAGGTACTGATGCTTTATTTCATGTTTTGCTTTCCCCAGAATTTCGGGCATCATGTCATTACCCATAATCGTAATTATCTTTTCCACGAGTTCCATGACTGTAACCTGGATTTCATTGCTGAAATTAAAGCTCTCTCCCGAAATATCCAATTCATACATTTTTTCTGCCAGCATTTTATATGCCAATGCCCCGTCCTTTACATAAAAATAATCCCTGATATAACTTCCATCGCTTCTGATTATTGGACTTTCTCCGTTTAATAAAGATTGAATGGTTCCTGGAATTATTCTGTTGAAATTAAGGTCTCCTGGTCCGTAGAGATTCCCGCATCTTGTCACACAAACAGGAAGCTTGTATGTATTAAAATATGTATACGATATCAAATCTGCACAGCTCTTAGACACATCGTAAGGATGATTGCCCTGAAGCGGTGTATCTTCATTGTATGGAAGCTTTTCCTGAATCCCGTATGCTTTATCGCTCGAAGCCACGATAATCGCTTTAATTAACTCGTTATTTCGTCTGCAAGCCTCAAGGAGATTATATGTTCCCCTTATGTTTGATTCAAACGTGGATAACGGGTTCCTGTTAGCAGTCCCTACGATGGTCTGCGCCCCAAGATGAAAAACTGCTTCTATTTCATATTCATTGAGCGCTCTTTCAAGCAACTGGTAGTCTTCCAGGCAACCATAAACTACAGTCAGCTTATCCTTTATGTATGCAAATTCTTCAGAACTGCTCCACAAAATGGATTTTGGCACAATATCTCTGTTAAGAGCTACTACATTTGCTCCCTCATCAACCATGAATTTGGTAAGCCATGAACCGAGTAATCCGTTTGCCCCCGTTATAAATACATTTTTATTTTTCCAATTGTGATTTGACATATAAAATTATCCCCAGACCTTCCAAAAAGCCTTATTAGAAGACCATAAATTGTTCAGATACTCAACATCCCGTATGGTATCCATGCACATCCATTCTTTGGAATGTTTGTACATAATTAATTCTCCTTTTTCGGCCAATTTATCAAGAACACCTATTTCAAGGTCGCAAGAATCATCGAACGTAAGATAATCAAATATTTTTCGATTAAAAATGAAAAATCCTCCGTTTACATATTGCCCGGAAGTTTGAGGCTTTTCAGTGAATTTCTCAATAACATTTTCATTTAATGAAAAAGTGCCAAATCGCGAAGGTGGCATAACACCGGTAAGAGTGGCCAATTTACCATGGTTCTTATGGAAACTTATAAGATCATCGATATTGATATTCGCCAATCCATCTCCATAAGTGGCCATGAAAATATCCGAATCGATATATTTCTCAATTTTTTTTAACCTTGAACCTTTTAATGCCTTCTCTCCAGTATCTGCTAACGTTACCTTCCATCCTGCTTCACTATGCGAATTATGAATTTCAGCGCTGTTGCGGCGTCCCAATTCTATAGTGAAATCACTGCTTAATATCTCGTAATTATAAAAATATTCTTTTATGAGATGTCCTTTATATCCTAAACATAAAATAAAATCAGTATACCCAAAATGACTATATATTTTCATTATATGCCACAGTATTGGACGGTTACCTATATTCACCATTGGTTTTGGACGATATTCAGTTTCCTCTCTCAGACGGGCACCAAGACCGCCACATAATATTACCACTTTCATTTTTATCAAGTATAGCACTATTTATAATATATTTATCCCTCTTTTTGTGTCTCTCATCATAACCAATTTGGCCATGGTAAATTCATTTGTGTTACTATTCCCTTCAACTCTTCATAAATTTTCCTATCAAATTTCAATATTAGTATCCCATATACCGTTCCTCCCAAAAAAACAGGAACTAACGCCAGCCAGATGCTGGGCAAAGGTACAAAAAAACGATAGGACATTATGAATAATGACATCACAATAGACGCTTTTACAATATTCATTATACTATTGTGCTCCACTCGTATCTTTATTATATGCAATAAAAACCGTCGTGCTAAAATGGCATTTAACGTCAGAGTTACTAAAGTCGTAACTGCTGCCCCCATAATACCTATCATCGGAATTAATATAAAATTCAGCACAATGTTTGCTGTGGCTGCCACTGTCGTTACTTTAAACGCATATTTTTGACGGTCTAATGCACCGAGATAAATTAAAAAAGAATTCTGAAAAATACTTACTATTTGCACAACCAGCAGTATCACGAGTGTAAAATATCCTTTTGAAAATTCTGCGCCATAGAAAAAATAGAGCAGCTTATCACCCAACAGAACACCTCCTGCTAATATAGGTATAGCTAATAGCAGCGAAAAACTAAAAACACGAGAAAGCGACTCCTCTATTAATCCAATCTCACCAATTTTACCCCATCTGCTAATCTTAGGCAATAACGTTAAAAGAACTGCACCTGATGTCAATAAAGCCACCGAAGTAAACTGCAACACTACCCGATATACTCCCACATCAGCATTACTCATATAATAACCTATCATGACCGTGTCCGCATACGAAAACACCAGCCCTCCACTTGAAGTCAAAAATAACCAGAATGAAAATGTTGAAAGACTTTTGATATGTCGCCAGCCAAAATATACAATGTGAAGATCAAAGAAACGCAGCTCTAATATAGCAGCAACAAGCATCCCTACCACGAAGCCCCCAGCCAGACCCGCAACACCATAGCCCAAAAAAACCGCAACAACCTGAACAAGAATACGAGAAACATTATTAATAAAATTACCCGTTGAATATATTCCCATTTTCCCGCAGCCTGCAACCCCGAAAGAAACTGCCCCATAAAAAACTGATACGATTAACGCCAATAAAAGCCAGATAAACGTGCCGGCATTATCAAGATCCACAAAATAGCTGCGAAACGCAATCAGGACAATCACAACTGCAGTCACAAGCACAGACCGTAGTGCTAAGAATGCACTGAAATATGCATCCTGTTCTTCCCCTTCGCTTATGCGCTTAATAGCAGCCCCTCCAAACCCTCCGTCAGTTATCATGCCGATGATACCTAAGTATGCCATGAACAGAAAATAAGCACCCAGAACACCAGCGCCTACTGTATGCGAGAAATACATCATGCTAAGAAGACCAATAAAAGTAAATGCTATCTGCCATATGAGCGATACGATACTCTGCCGTTGCACTGCTCCTATGCCCATGATGCGGGAGAAAAAATTATTAAACATATGATATCTTGGTGTAATTCTTTTCGATAATTTTCTTCTGACGGTGTTCAATTAATTCTGCGTCTAAATCATCATTTTGTTCTTCCTGTACCTCGCCACCATCATCCCCGCTCTCAACAAGCTCTCAAAAGTCCCCGCATCGCTCCAGAACCCCTCAAGCACAGAATAGGACATTGCACCCTGTCTGATATATTCGTTGTTCACATCCGTGATCTCAAGCTCTCCTCTTCCTGAGGGTTTCAGCGTGCGTATTATATCAAACACGTCATTATCATAAAGATAAAGCCCTGTCACAGCATAATTCGACCTGGGCTCTGTGGGTTTCTCTTCGATCGAAACAATATGATTCCCTTTGATCTCTGCAACTCCAAATCGACTGGCATCAGGAACGTCCTTCAAAAAGATCCGGGACCCAGATTCGAAAGACTGCACAGCATCATGAACATTATCCTGAAAGACATTATCCCCTAAGATCACAGCAACATTATCGTCATCTGTGAAATCCTCTGCCAGACCGAGAGCCTGCGCAATGCCGCCAGCCTCTTCCTGTATCTCATAGGTGAGATGCACATCAAACTCAGAGCCAGAGCCCAGAAGCTCAAGGAAATGGCCGGCATGGCCTCTTCCGCTGACTATCATGATATCATTAAGCCCTGCGTCTATCAGGGTATGCAGGGGATAGTAGATCATGGGTTTATCATAAACAGGGAGCAGGTGCTTGTTTGTTACTTTGGTAAGTGGATATAATCTGGAGCCAGTTCCGCCTGCAAGAATCACGCCCTTCATGTTTTTCTTACCTCCATATATTCAACAAGCGCATCCTTCCAGTGACGCATCGGCCTTGTTTTTGTGTTGACGAGGACAGAATACTCAGGACGTTTCGCCCTTCGTATATACTCTTTGCTCGTACAGGGAACAGCGTTGGGTATGATAGCAGAAGCGAATTCATACCAGGAGCATACACCTTCATTTGTAATATGATAAATACCATAATCACAGTCAAGGATTTCTGGGATTTTCTGTGCAAGGTCTTTTGTGTATGTGGGCTTTCCGAACTGGTCGTTCACAACCCTGACCACATGATTGGCTGTGCCGAGTTTCAGCATCGTATTCACGAGATTCGCACCATGCAGCCCGAACAGCCAGGAAGTCCTGACAATATAATATCTGTTCATGGCATTTACTATTGCTCTCTCACCCTCAAGTTTTGAAGCGCCATCATTGATCACAAGTTCAGGTCTCAACCGGTCTATGATTGAGAACACTGCATTTTTATCCGTTATATCAAGTTCAGCATGTGTTAAGGATATAGCCTCTGGAAAAACAGCTTGCAAATCCATTCCGAGCATACCGCCAGCACCAAGGATCAGCGTTTTAATCTTTCCCACCACCATATATTTTGCCTGTACCAGTGCACGGTCTCCGAAAGCGCGGTTTCAAAATCGTACATGGGTTTCCATCCGAGTTTTTTGATCTTGGAAAAATCCAGTGAATATCTGAAATCATGTCCCTTTCTATCCTCAACTAATTGAATCATAGATTTATCCTTTCCGAGTAGCTCCAGTATCTTTTCAGTGATCTGTAGATTCGTTCTCTCATTTCCTGAGCCGATATTGTAAATTTCACCAACTTTCCCTTTCTGGATATAGACCGGTCAACATGACTTTCGGCAGCAAAATGTACTGCTATATCAATATTTTCCATTGCTTTATTTACGATTTCAGGGTCGCAGATATCTCCTTTGATAAACGAATATCTGGTATCCTTCTCAAGGTCACGAAGATTGTCAGGATTTCCAGCATATGTTAACTTATCAAGATTGGTAACAGAGCAGTGCTGATAATTTTCAAGCATATAGCGGACGAAGTTGCTCCCGATGAACCCGCATCCACCAGTCACAAGAAAATTTTTTTCACTATCCATGTTTTAATCCTGGGGCAAGTCCCCAATCATAATCAATCTCCTTTGTATCTGGCGGAAGGCGGTGTTCATCCGGGTTTTTATAATCATAAAGTTCATCAGGAACATTCAGGAAATACGCCACTTCGTTCCCAATAGCCTTAAATCCGTGATATATCATAGGAGGCACCTTGATAACTACTGAATTGTGGTCACCGATAAAGAATTCATTTATCACACTCCATGATAGGCGGTTGTTACATATACCTGCCCGAATTTTGAGAATATTTCATCATCTGAGCGCAAAATCTCCATTAGCCATCCACGCTCATCGCAAAGAACTCTCAAATTCTTTAGTTTTACTCCGTCAATTAAATTCATGAAATCTCTTATGAACTTGTAATTATTAAAATTAATGTTTTAGGTTATTCGTCTATCCTAGTTAGCGCAATTGAATTTATCTTCTGGATAATCTCTCGACATCAGCCTTCACCATCATCTTCACCAGTTCCTCAAACTTAACATCAGGCTCCCAACCAAACACCCGTTTGGCATTAGAGAAATCACCCACCAGATATTCCACCTCTGCCGGTCTGAAAAGCTTTGGATCAACTTTAACATAATCTTCCCAGTTAAGCCCGACCTCATTAAAAGCAAGTTCCACGAATTCCCGCACCGAATGGGACTCGCCTGTGGCAATGACATAATCATCCGGATTATCCTGCTGGAGCATCAGCCACATGGCCTTAACGTAATCGCCAGCATAGCCCCAGTCACGCTTTGCCTCGAGATTGCCCAGGCGAAGTTCTTTAGATAAACCATGATAGATACGCGCAACTCCATATGTGATTTTACGGGTAACGAACTCCAATCCCCTGCGCGGAGATTCATGATTAAAGAGAATGCCGTTTGATACGTGCATGTTGTAGCTTTCCCTGTAATTGATGCACATCCAGTATGCATATACCTTGGCGCAGCCGTATGGGCTTCTGGGATAGAACTTGGTATTTTCGTTCTGCGGCATTTCCTGCACCTTTCCGAACATCTCACTGGATGAAGCCTGATATACCCTGGCATCCTTACAGAAATGGCGCACGCTTTCAAGCAGGCGCACAGCACCCATTCCTGTTACATCGCCTGTAAGGACTGGCTGGTTCCAGGAAGTGCCTACGAACGACTGGGCTGCAAGGTTATACACTTCATCCGGCTGGACCTCCTTCATGGCATTATTTAGCGAGGACTGGTCGGTTAAATCTCCCTCGACGAGGTTTATTTTGTCAAAGATGTGCTCAATTCTGGAGATATTTGGAGTGCTAAGACGCCTGACCAATCCGTAAACGTCGTATCCTTTCTCAAGCAGCAATTCTGCCAAATAAGAGCCGTCTTGTCCTGTTATTCCTGTTATTAGCGCTTTTTTTTCCATGTTTAAATTCACTATTCTCCATAAAGATAATTTTGTATTTTAACTACCTTCACTTTATATAAGATTGCTCATATACAACTTCAGCCCTTGTTCTAATAAATATTTTGGTTTATATCCAAGAATTTCCTCAGCCTTCTTTATATCCGCATAGCTTTCCCTTATATCCCCTACCTGCTCAGATGCGAACTCAGGTTCCAGCCTTTTACCGGAAATCTTGATCATAATTTCAGCCAGCTCCTTAATCCGGGTTGTTTTTCCAGTGCCTATATTAAAAACCTCTCCAACCGCTTTCTTGTTTTCCATTACATTAATCAGAGCTTCCACAACATCCTCAATATAGATAAAATCTCTCGTCTGGTTCCCATCCCCGAAGATCACAGGGTTCTTATCATTCCTTATCCTTTCAATAAACTTTGTGATCACACCGAGACCATCCGCCAATTCACTCAAACAACCTCTAGATTAACTCTTTTGCATAC
>DYGR01000033.1 GCA_020724545.1 Candidatus Methanoperedens nitratireducens | reverse complement strand
AAAACGATCGCAGGTTCGTTAATCCTGCATATACTAATGCAAGGGGTACGATTCCACCCCCCCCGGATGGGGTCTCCTCTACCCCTTGACCCCACGAAGATGACAATCCTCGATATAGCGCGCAAGATCATACATGAAGGGCCTGTCTGCGACCACTGCCTCGGAAGGCAGTTCGCAAAACTCTCGACAGGGTTATCCAATGACCAGCGCGGAAGTTCCATGAGACTTGTACTTGTAATGCAGGCAAGCGCTGATAAAGATAAGGTACTGCTGGATGAGCTTAAAAAGAGCGGTGAGAATAAATGCTGGGTATGCAACAGCCTGTTTAAAAATCTTGATCTGTGGGCTGAAAAAGCTGTTACTGCGCTCTCGGATTATGAATACGATACTTTCCTTGTGGGTACAAAAATGACGGGTCTCCTTGTCGAGAACGAGGAGATTATCTGGGCAGAGAGCGGGACAACGTTTGCAGAGCCACTTAAAACAGAACTGAATCGTGAGGTTGGAAAGCGGATTGAGAAGCTAACATGTAAAAAGGCGAACCTCAAAAAACCGCAGATTGTTGTACTGCTTGATCTTGAGAATGATAGAGTTGAGCTTGAGGTAAATTCGCTGTATATATACGGCAGGTACAGGAAGCTGGTTCGCGGGATTCCCCAGACCAGATGGCCGTGCAGGGAATGCCGGGGTCTGGGGTGTGAGCGCTGCGGCTTCACTGGCAGGATGTACCAGGAATCTGTGGATGAGCTTATCAAGCCGCATATCTTAGCAGCAGCGCAGTGCGAAGATACTGCTTTCCATGGTGCAGGACGCGAGGACATTGATGCACTGATGCTGGGTGAAGGCCGTCCTTTCATTGTGGAAGCAAAAAAACCGCATAAGAGAAAAATAGATCTGAACGCGCTTGAAGCTGAGATAAACAGTCAATCAAAAGGGAAAATAGAGGTCACCGGGCTCAGATTCGTTGAGAGTGAAGCAGTCGAGCAGCTAAAATCAATGAAAGCTGATAAGATCTACCGCCTTAAGATAGAGCACAATACCACAGAGGAAAGACTTAAATCGTCCCTTGACATATTGAACGGAACTCTCATCAAGCAGAGAACTCCGACCAGAGTGCTCCACAGGCGTGCGGATCTTGAAAGAACGCGTAAGGTTTACTCAACTGAGCTTGAATCATTTGATAAAAATACTGCAGTCATAAAAATCCATTGTGAAGGCGGGCTGTATGTCAAGGAACTGGTCTCAGGTGATAACGGGCGCACGACACCCAGCATCACAGCACTGACTGGAGGTGAGGCAAAGGTTATAGAGCTAGAGGTAATTAAGGTAGACGATAAAAGTAATACTCATAGCTCGGAGGAATATTTATGGCAAAGACCCACGGAACAAGAAGGAAATCAAGATATAAACTTAAAAAAACAGTAAGAGAGAAAGGATTATCTCCGATAAGCAGGGCGATACAGGAGTTCATTGAAGGGGATATTGTAAACATTGATCTCGATCCTGGTATCCAGAACGGAATGCCACACCACAAGTTTCACGGAAGAACCGGGAGAGTTGTAGGCCAGCGCGGCCGTGCCTATATTGTTAAGGTGCGCGATGGCGGGCTCATGAAAGAAGTTATCGTACTTCCTGAGCATTTGACCTCACAGGGCTCATAAAGATAACCGGTGAAATAATGATAGTGAAAAGGATTATCCACGAAGAGTTGCTGACCTTTCCTGAGATCAGGGATACACTCAACAGGGTAAAAAAGGAGAGGGAAAAAGAGGAAAAAGAGCTTGGCTACGAATTGCGAAAAGCAATAGCGCATGCTGAGATGTTCTCCAGGCTTGATGCGGTCAAATCAAGAGAACTGGTGAACGAGTTGATGAAACTTGAGAAGATGAGACCTGAGATAGCGATCCGTATCGCTGATATTCTTCCACTATCATATGATGAGATAAGATCGATTTATGCAAAAGAGCGCTACACACTGACTGAGAACGATCTGAGACAGATTCTGGAGCTAGTATTAAGGTACGCCTGAGATTGTAAAAGTATATATGCATCTACTCTAATTATATATAATAGAGCAAGGAGACATTAATAGAGAGAGTGGTATTCGATGGTAACCTTAGGGAAAAGGGCAGAAAGGGAAGATATAGCATATATTCTGGATTATTTACCTTATGGGCGCCCGGATGATCACAGGCCGATGTATCAAAAAAAACCACTTGCTCAAGGGATGGGAGAGAAGAGCTTTGTTCTCATGGAGATGGTACCAAAAGAGAACGTTGCCCCCAGACTTCACGATAGGGCCTATATAGGTGAAGGTGAACGTCCAGTAATCGACCATGTCAAGAGGCGGATCTCATACAATGATCTAACCCGCAATGCTCAGATGGAGCTTCCTGCTGTGATAGAGATGATAGTCCTTGCAGATGAGAAGCGCTTTTTATCTTTCTTTAATGATGCATATCCCATAACAACCCGCCTGCATATGCTTGAGCTACTGCCCGGTATAGGTAAGAAGCTGATGTGGGGAATAATCGAAGAGAGAAAGAAGAGAAAATTTGAAAGTTTTAAGGATCTCAGCAGCCGGGTGAAGGGATTGCATGCGCCTGAGAAACTGATTACAAACAGGATTCTGGATGAATTAAAGGATGATGCTATAAAATACCGTGTTTTCACAACCCCGATGCCGCCTAAAAGATGATACTGTGAAACGGTATAAAAAAGATCAGCATTTCCTGATAGATAAACGGGTTCTCGATAGAATAATCGGGTACGGGAGATTAAATAGCCTGGATACTGTACTTGAGATCGGAGCAGGCTACGGTAATCTCACCGGGGAATTAGCAAATAAAGCCGGTAAAGTAATTGCCATTGAAGCGGATGCTCTTCTTGCGGCTTCTCTTTATAAATGGGAAAACGTTGAGGTCATAATAGGTGATGCTCTTAAAATAGAGTTTCCTCCGTTCAATAAAGTGATCTCCAATCTTCCATATTCTATCTCTTCTCCTGTAACTTTTAAACTGCTGCACTATAAATTCGAGCTTGGGATTCTGATGTACCAGTATGAGTTTGCAAAGAGAATGGTCGCATTACCGAATACTGAGGATTACAGCAGGCTTTCGGTAGCAGTCCAGTATTACGCCGATGTTGAGATATTAGAGATCGTACCGCGAACGGCATTCAGTACTCCACCTCAAGTCCAATCTGCCATAGTAAAGCTCATTCCGCGTCCTGCGCCTTACAGGGTAAAGGACGAGGATTTTTTCATGAGATTCATCACCGCTGTTTTCTCACAGAGGAGAAAAAAGCTCAGGAACGCTATATTAAACAATGCCGCCTTACTTGGAATTAAAGATATTGATATTGAAGAGGCGCTGGGGAAACTTCCGCATGAGATGATCGATAGAAGGGCTGAGACTATCCCATCTCAGGAACTTGCAATGCTGGCTGATATTCTATATTCTATCAGATCTCATGAGATAACATAATTACTCATAAAAACCGTTTATAAGCTATGAAAATTGCTGTTGTATTTGATAGTGCAGGAACGCTGCTTCGCATGTATCGCGTGGCCAAGGATATAAAAACAGGAGAGTACTTGTACGAAGTAGTATCAACCGAGCTTGTCGGGAAAAAACCCTATTGTGCTATCCTGGTAATGCAGGTTGATTCAAATAAACTCGTTAACTGCCCATCAGATATGCTGATCTCGGATTTTATCAGGGAGTACAGGATAGATGCGGAGGTGGGCTGCTCAAGATCCCAGATAGATAAAGCCACTGCTTCATCTGTTATTGAGAATGATACAATGGCTTCCATGAGAGATCTGCAGGATGTGATGGCTGCCGTTAAGAGGAGATGTCATGATGTTTTTTATATGGGCGTTGGGCTGATCATAGACGTGGAGACAAGAAGCATCCCTTATGTCATCTGCACAGGAGGAAAAGCATATTCAAACACTCCTCTTGTGATCAGTACGCTTAACGGGATGGGAATAGACACATATATTGCTTCAGGTGACAGTATGCGGAACCTCTCACCTCTTGCAAAGAATGTGAACATACCCCTTGATCGGGTGTTTGAAATAGCCACACCGAAGAAAAAAGAAGAGGTAGTGAAAGAGTTAAAACAGAGTTACGATAGAGTGATCATGGTGGGCGATGGGATTAATGATATACTTGCAATGCGTGCCGCAGATCTGGGGGTGCTCTCGATACAGCAGACGGGTAAGTGCCCACCCCTGCTCTGCGAGGAGGCGGATGTTGTGATCAGGGATATTAAGGAGATAATTGGGATACTGGATGAGCTCACGCAATACTTAAAACTTAAAAAGTATGTTAGGTGAAGGATAACAATTGCAAAAAAAAGAGTATATCAAGAAGATGTTTGCCGGTATCTCATACCGCTACGATTTGCTCAATTACCTGTTGAGCCTTGGGCAAGACAGGTACTGGCGCAGGTTCGCCACAGATAAACTGCCATCAGGGCTAATCCTTGATATCTGCTCTGGAACAGGGGATGTGGCAGTGGAGGTCTCTAAAGTTTCTAATAAAAGCCAGATAATAGCGGCTGATTTCTGTGAAGAGATGCTTGAACTATGTGCTCAGAAAATAAAAGATAAGAATATAAAGAACATATATTGCATCCAGAACGATGCAGAGAACCTGTCGTTTAAGGATGAAACCTTTAATGGCGCAATTGTCGCCTTTGGGATAAGAAATGTATCTGATATTAAAAAAGCGTTAACTGAGATGAACCGGGTGATCAAAATCGGAGGGGAGGTGGTCGTACTTGAGTTCTCGCAGCCTGAGAATCCGATTTTAAGATCGATCTATTATTTTTATTTTAAGAAGATATTACCGGTTATAGGTGCCCTGATCTCTAAGAGAACTGGCCCATACAGTTATCTCCCCTCTTCAGTAATGGCATTCCCGAAAAGGAGTGAATTTGTCGAACTCATGAAAGAATCTGGTATGAAGAATATCGGATTCTATTGCCTGACATTCGGAATAGTTACCGTGTATACAGGCATAAAATGATAGATAACAGGGATTATTAACTATTAATAGCGTGTTGACAGGGAATAAAACAATTAAGTATATATCCGATTGGATTCAACTGGTTGGTATGAAATCAATCGATGATTTTTTAGAGCTGTACCCAAAACAAAACACAAAATCAGTATATAGAGCAGGAATATACACCTTTCTTGAATTTGTATATGGGGTTAAGAGGAATGGTCAGAGGGCAACTAATGCGGAAGTCTTGCAGTTTGAAAGTTCAGCAAAACAGTATCTGGCGGAAAAGAGAGATTACACGGATGACTTGATGCGGTTTGCTGCCTCTCTCAATAGTAAACCGCCGATGACTGCACAATCATATATCGTTGGTGTGAAGGAGTTTTTAGGTTACAATGGGATTGAGTTTACACAGAGACAGCTTAAGACGATCCGCTTAAAACTGCCTAAGGGCAATGCTCGAACGATAGAGAAGGATGTCGACAGCAACGTAATAGCTAAAATCCTTCAACATATGGATATCAAAGGCAAGGCTTTTATTCTGACACTGGCAAGCTCAGGCATGAGAATTGGAGAGGCTTTGCAAATAACACTTGATAACCTGGATTTGCAGGCCAATCCTGCCATGATCACTATCAGAGGCGAATATACTAAAACAGGCGATCACCGCTTTACATTCATATCCAGCGAGGCAAAAGAGGCTTTAACCGAATGGCTGAAGGTGCGGGAGAAATATTTAGGGGCGGCTGCTAATAAGAACAAGGGGCTAATCGGCAATGGCAAGGCAAGACCTAAGAACACGGATGATAAAAGAGTGTTTCCATTCTCAGATAATACGGCCTTCCTGATGTGGGGTAATGCACTTACTAATGCAGGACTGCTCACGATTGATGAAGGCACGAATCGCAAGCAGTTAAGGATCCATCAACTCAGGAAGTTCTTTAGATCACAACTGGCTTTAGGCTGTCCTGTGGATATTGTAGAGGCGCTCATGGGGCATGAGGGTTATCTCACTGAGGCATACCGCAGGTACACAACGGCGCAGCTGGCTGAATATTACCAGAAGAATCAGCACTACATAACTATTGCACAGAGTCAATCCATGGAAGAGATCAAGAAAGAAATCACGGGTGAGATGAACGAAGCCATAAAAGGCCTGGTGGTTGAGAATCAATCATTACAGGCTAAAAACAAGGAATTAGAGGATAAGCTAACAAGGCTTGAGAAGGTGGTTAAAGTCATCGGCAAAGTTGCGATGGAAGATCCCAGCCTGTTGCCTGCAATGAAAGATTTCATGAAGGATTGAATATTGTTCCTTTCCAGGCGCAACAGTTAATCTTGTGGACGTTATGTTAGATATAACAAAAGCAGAATAAGAAGGCCCCGATGGCGAAGTTTTCCCGACAAACCATCAGGACCATGCGTGACTTAGCACATACTCTACTTTTGTGTGTGTGCTCATAAAGTTATCGCTCTCATTTTTGCTTTTTTAAAGAAGGTGATAAGAATGGAAAATATAGTAACGAGAAGCATTAGTTTTGACAAAGAGGTTTTTGAAAAGATGGAATCGGCCAGAGGTTTGACTCACCGCAGCACTTTTGTTAACGCTGCTATCAGAAAGGCGCTTGCCGAGGGGCTGCCTGCCAGGTGGGGCAAGGACAAAAACACAGGTACTAAAAATGAAGAGAGTGAGAAGCACCTAACTTTTCTTTAAATACATGAAAAAGATAATGTGCTTCTGCAAGGTGATTATATGCCAAAACGAAAAGTCCAAATAATTCGTGGAAGTTATTACATAATACTTCCAAAACATCTTTGTGATGCCGTGGGCATCCGCAAGAGTGACACGATGGATATCGAATACGAAAACAACCAGATTGTGATGACACCGGTGCCGAGCTCGCCAAAGTTGGACACCGGTGCAGCCAGCCAGCCAGATCATGGAGGCCGACATGACCATATCCACGCCTGAACATATTTCTTTTTCGGCTCTGGACTGCCTGGAAAAGTGGGCCGAGTGGGCAGAGGCAAGGCTGAAGGAAAAAGCGCGAGAAGCCCGACCGAGCGAGGCCGGGCAGAACGAGCATACCCACGAGGTCGAAGGCGGGATATCTCATGCATAATGATACCTGCTTAGCTATTAAACCTTATTATCTCAAGATTTTAGACAGTCTTGAAAATAGAGCGGTACGCCGTGGCACTATTATACCGTTCCCTGAAGTGGCACGCGTATTGTCATGGTTCCGTTTTAGACGGCGCGATATGCACACCGTACTGCCTGCTATGCGAGAAGCGGGCCTGATCGAGATTATCCCTTTCCACGGAGTGCGCCTTGTTAGAAAGGGCGCGGAGGCAGGTCATGAACACGCTTAAGCTGCCGTTAATCCGCGGTTATACCTGCGGCCCGTATCTAATCATCGTGGATTGCTCTATTTGCGGCGCCGCGCATACCCACGGCAACCCGAAGCCCGGATATAAACCAGGCGATCGGACGACTAGAGTACCACACTGCTTGGACGACCGCGGGATCGCGGACATCTGCATTGAAATTGTGGGGGGTATGACTGAAAAAGAGCGCACCGCAGCTATGCGCCGACTCGACAGACCTTCAAAGAAGCGAGTTAAGCCGCTTGAATACATCGATTTTCCGCTATCGGGGGTAGGCGCAAGATGAACAGTGATGATATTCTCCCGCAGCAGCGCGCATGGTTGGATAAGCTACAGACAATATCCAGAAAGCCCATCCTAGTCAAAGCGATAGAATCAGGCACAACACCAAATGGCGCAGGCCCTGAGATGTATTATTGGCGGTACTACAAAGATATATGGCATAAACTCAAGCAGCCGATATACACCCGCGGAATTCTACAAAATGAAATATGCCTCGATCCCGATCTGAAGGATTGGAACAGGCTCACTACCGAGCTTAAAAAGATACAAGCCTACTGCACAAAGGACAACGTGCCGATTGAGTTGGCTTATTCCGGAGGGAGTGGTATCCACGGACATATCTTTTTCGACTCGTTTGGAATCGACGAAGATAATTTCCAGAAGGCAAAAACGTATGATATAGACTTATACAAAGTTGTGAGAAATATCCTGCTCGACATCATATTGGAAGGCGCAGGCACAAACAAACTGGCTCTGGGGCTTGATTCTAAAAAAATAAATTTCAGCAAAGACCGTAAAGGCTCACAAGTCCGTGAATATGGTACGCTGCGCCCGGATGGCAACTATAAGACACTTATCACAGAAATACCAGAGACCAGGCCAGCACCCGGAAGCCTGCCGCTAGTTTTTCCAACAGAACTAAAACCATGGCAGGTACCGGAGAAGTACAACAAGAAGATCAACGACAGGATAAGAGAGGAGACCAAGAAGGCAACTGAATACCACAACTATAACCTGGATTCTATAGACCTGCAGGGGAACAAACTTGAAAAATTCCCGTGCATCAAGACGCTATTCAAGATCGGAGCAACAGCAGGAAAGCGGTATTACGGTTCTAATAGTATTGTATTGATGGCTAAGAAATGTGGGTATTCCTGGACAGCCGTAGAAGAATTAATACACAAATTCTTTTCCAGGTGTGAAATAACCGAAGCGGAAGCCAAGCTCAGGATAGACAACAATAAGCCATTGTTCGATTCATCGGACTATAATTTTTCCTGCAGAGCAATCAAAGAGGTATTCGGAAAGGATATCTGCAACTTTTCAAAATGCCCCATATGCGATCATGTAAAGGATATCCGGGAACAGGAGAAAGCCGATAAAACCGAAGAAGTACCACAGCACATAAAAGACAGTGCAAACCAACTTCTGGACGAAGGGGAAGCCCTCAATTTTTTGATGAAAACCTGCAGCAAAATACATATCGGCGACGAGACCACTATAAAGGCGACCTTCGGCGCGATCGGCACACAGAGCGTTTTAAATTCGGCCGGAATACAGCCCAAAGTATCCGGCGGTACAGGAAAAGGAAAATCACACGCGGAGAAAACAGTAATCCATATGGTGCCAAGGGAATATGTCGAGGAAACCAGTTTGTCTGGAAAAGCCCTGTTCCACGCAGATATCAAAACCGGGACAATTATATTCAGCGATGACGCAGATCCCAGTGAAGACATACAAAACCTGATCAAGCGATGCACTACGAACTTTCAAACAGTGACAAAACACAAAATATCTGTGAAAAATGACGGTGAATGGACGTCCAAAAATGTCATGATCCCTCCAAGGATCGTATTTATCCTGACTTCTGTAGCTGACAATGTCCCAACAGAGTACCTTAACCGCCAGTTCAATCTGGGGGTGGATGAGTCAACAGCCCAAGATGACAGGGTATGGGATCTCCTGGTAGAGAAGGCAGCGACGGGAGAGGCAGACTTTCCAATCAATGATGATGTTCTAATATGTCGGGAGATTGTGCGTGACATTAAACAACACTTGTTCAGTGTCCGTATACCATACTCACGGCGGATCGTCTTCAACGATAGGCAGAACAGAAGGAACGGCGCGCAGTTTCTAGATTTTATAATGGCGTTTGCGGTGTTCAACTACAGACTTCGACAGAAGACGGATGATAACACAATAGATGCGAACGAAGACGATTTCAGAGAAGCACTGTCCCTGTACGGCCAGAGAGCGCCTAATCAAAAGCTGAAGCTCAACGATAATGAGATATCAGTATTGAAATGTATGTCCGTCGGTAAAGAGTATACTATAGAATCACTGCAGCAGCTAACTAACAAATCTTACCGGACAATATATAATACATTTCATGGCAGAGACGGCAGAACCGGACTGCTTGAAAAAGTACCCGGGTTAACCTACAGGCCAGAGACCGAATTTTTAGGCGAATCAGAGATAACAGGTTCCGGAGAGTACGAAAAAGCATATACAACTGTCAGAAAAACCAAGCCCAGGCACGTGTACATTTTAACAACGGACTTCAACAGCTTACTGAGTTTTGGCACAGTAGCTGAACTCCCGCCGGAGGCACCATGAATCTGAACGGGGTTTTTTACGGCTTTTGTACAGCACACTTCCGATATGCGGAGCAAGATTTTGAACTATTGAACCTTTTGAACGGGAAACATACACACAAAGAAAAATATTCCAAATATCTGAGTATAGAAAAATATTCTCTCTATATATCTCTATATAACGTTCAATTAGTACAAAAAGTAAGAGTAGTCATATTTCATATGTTCAAAATATGTTCAAAATATGTTCAAATATGTTCTAAATCTTATACGTGTTTTTTTGAGATGGAGGGAGTGTAGATCATGTCTTTGTATGATGAAGAATTTCACGAATTAAAAACAGGTAGTTATGCTTCAGTAGGTGCTGATGGAAAGCTGAGATATGACGCTTTCTGTTGTTCTCGTTGCTTTAAACTGTTTTTTGTAGATCGCAGAGATCTGTATAAAATGGCCACAGCACATGCTAAGAAGTGCTCTTTCCGTCTTGGAAAGGAAGGTATTATAGCAATCACTAAAAACAATTTGCAGAATGCTAAACTAAAACATGCAATAGATAGTCTTGGCAGCATATCAAAACACCTTCAACAGATCGATTTTCCAATGACTGACTCGGATTCGGTCAAAAAATTGAACCAGGTTGTTTTTATCTATGTAGATCACGGAAAACCTGTGGGATATCTTACAACAGATAACAGGAATATTATTTTAGAAGAGGGTACCAAAAAACTTTTCACAAGCGTGAGTGATTTCTGTGTGTTCCCGCACGTTCAGAGAAAAGGCATCGGCAAGAAACTTTTTGATGCTATGCTGAGTTATCACGAAAAAACGCCTGCGGAACTTGCTTATTGCCGTCCATCTTACGCCACACAGCAATTTTTGAGAAAATGGTATGATATCGATGTTCAAACGGTTGTTTGTTGGTGATAGCATGAACAACCTTCACCGAAAAACCGAGAGGATACGAAAGCTTGCAGGCCACGATATCAGGCCGTGCAAGTACAGCTACGTTTGTGGTCGAAGCTGCGCGGGCTGCCTGGAATATTTTCCGGCAAATAATCCTTGCAGCTCAGAAGAAACAGGAGGTCCTAACCATGCCTAGAAAATGCACTATATGCGAACATGAACAGAAAGACGAAATAAACACGGCCTTACTGGAAGGTAAACCGTACCGTTACTTAGCGGAACGTTACGGTACATCAGCAACGACATTACAACGCCATAAAGAACATTTACCAGTAAAAATGGTAAAGGCCCAGGAAGCACAGGAAGCAGTCCAGGCTGACAGCTTGCTAGAGCAGGTCAAGGAGCTGCAGAGAAAGGCCTGGGAGCTACTCAACAAGGCAGAGGCAGCAGGTGATCTAAGGACAGCTCTCCAGGGTGTACGTGAGGCTAAGGGCTGCTTAGAGCTACTTGCAAAACTCCAGGGTGAGCTGCAACAAGAGGGAACAATCAACATTACTCTGGCGCCTGAGTGGCTGGAATTGCGGACCGTAATTTTACAGGCCTTAGAACCTTTTCCAGAGGCTAAACTCCGGCTTACCGAGGCGCTGCAGGAGGTTAACCGTGCTCCAGGGTAATCTTAGAATGGCGCTGGATCCTGTGGTATTCGCAAAGGAAGCTTTATCTTTCGATCCCGATCCCTGGCAGTCTCACGCGCTGCGCTGGAATGGTAAGCGCTTGCTACTCAACTGCTGCAGGCAAAGCGGTAAATCCTCTACTGCAGGTGTGTTAGCGCTGCATCGAGCTCTGTTCTATCCTGGCAGCCTGATCCTGCTTGTGAGTCCATCACTCAGGCAATCAAGCGAGTTGTTCAGAAAAGTCACAGAAGCCGTCAGGAAGCTCTCACAGCAGCCTTTACTGCACGAAGATAACAAGCTTAGCCTAACTATGGAGAACCGTTCCAGGATCGTCTCCTTGCCTTCTACAGAGGCCACTATACGCGGCTTCTCAGGCGCTTCTCTCATCGTCGTGGACGAAGCGGCGAGAGTGAGTGACGAGCTGTATTACAGTATAAGGCCAATGCTAGCTGTGTCTGGCGGCAAACTCATTCTCATGTCCACACCTTACGGCAAGAGAGGCTTTTTTTTCAAGGAGTGGACAGAAGGCCAAAGCTGGGAGAAGATCAAAATCACCGCTCATAATTGCTCAAGGATAAGCCCGGACTTTTTGAAAGAAGAGAAGTCAACCATGCCCGACTTCTTTTTCAGGAGTGAATACCTGGGCGAATTCACGGAAACCACTGATCAAATCTTCAGTTATGAATCGGTGCAGAATGCGCTATCGGACGACATTGAACCTTTATCTTTAGGTGATTGAAATGGAAGAGAAAGAAAGATACACAACATTAAAAAATACGATTATTGGTGTTGATTTAGGACAGGCGGCGGATTACACTGCGGTGAGTGTGCTCGAACAAAGAATGAGTAGCACTCGGAGTGGCACTAAAGCTGAAACGGTCTATCACGTAAGACATTTAGAACGAGTGCCCTTGGGCACACCTTACCCGGTTATCATCAAGCGCGTGGAACAGATTTATAAAAGCCTGAGTAAAGGCAGCAGCCCTTCCCTGGTGATCGACAGCACAGGTGTTGGCAGGCCTGTATATGATAGCTTCAAGCAGGCGAAACTACAGCCTGTCGGTATCTCAATACACGGCGGCAGTGCCGTTACACGTGAAGGCTCGATTTTCAGTGTGGCAAAGCGTGATTTAGTAGGTGTGCTGCAGGTGCTGTACCAAAGTGGAAGGATCAAGGTTAGCCGTTGGTTGAAAGATGCTGAAACGTTCAACAACGAACTGCTGAACTTCAAAGTAAAAATAAATATCAGGACAGGCCATGACTCATATGAAGCATGGCGCGAGGGTGTGCATGATGACTTAGTGTTATCGGTCGCGTGCGCTGCATGGTATGGCGAACACCTGGCTAAGGCAGCAGAACAGCAGCGGATCCCGAACTTCAGCTTACCGAGCTTCGGTATGTCAGGATTGCGGGTCTAACTCTACTTTATATTGCAGTCATAAAATTATGACAATAAGAACAAGAACGAAAGGAGACAAGAAAGATATGGTAAAACTAAGAAGTTTCATGCCTGCGGAAGAGCAGGTAGCAGCGATGGAAAGAATGCAAAAAAGAGAAGTGGACGACAGGTTAATTGACAGCATCGTTAAAAGGGTGATGAGCGAGCAATCGCGGATAGACGCAGGAAGCACAAAAACTAACGGCTTCACAGTCGGCGCTAAAGTCGTCTCAGGTGCTCATGTGGATCCTGCAATCCTTGAGAGTCTCAGGGTATCAGGCGAGACCACGCGAAGAGATGATACCTCATTCACAGTTGGCGGGAAAGTAATAGCAGGCGGTGCTTAAATGGAACCTTTCAGCGACCTGAACAAGCAAATCCTGCGCAGACGCGAGCGCATACAGGCAGTATCTGCTGCTTTGCTAAATTTCGCCACACCTGATGAAAAAGGAACATTTCGGTTAGATGATATCTACAGCGAGTACACGCAGCATTTTCTGAAAGAGATTGCAGGCCTTCGAAACGCAAATGTGCAATTAGAGGCAGCGATGGAACACGCTCATGGGATATATGCAAGCCTGGACCATAGCGCGCTCACGCTGTCTGCAAGGACTGATGATCCTATCGAGGTGATTGAATCGAGGATCCACAGCCTGCGGTATGAAAGCGAACAGAAGAAGCTGCAGTTACAAAAACTCACGGTCATCGATCCTGAGACTCTCGGTCCTGTGGTACCTCCAAAAGATCAAGAGCAGGCAGAGAGTCTCAGGCATGATATCAGGAAGATACCCGAGCTGCTTCACGTGCTTGAATCAGCGCTTGCACAGGCGCAGCAGCCTTTTGCGAAGCTAGAGCGGCCGCCATGCTATGACAGGCTCACGAACTTACCTGATCACAGGGCAGCACTCGTGGCACTGTCCTGATCTTCTTTTTTCCGTTACTTTTTTTAATTTACACTGTTACAAAGTAGATTGCTCAGGCTTCGATTGGAGGCACGAACAGCACGAGGGCACGAGTGCATCATCTGACAGGAGAACGCTTGATCGTGTGTGTGCCTGTGTGCTTGCTATCTGGAACTGTGCTTGCAATGCAAGACGCAGGAAGAGATAGCCAACGAAACTAATATTACTCAAGGAAGGGTGGCTCAAATCATAGAAGATATTAAAAATTCTATTTCTGGAAAAATTAATATTCCTGAATCCTTGCAACTGTACAACGTCTGGTCATTCGCAAACCGTGATCCTCTTGCCTGATCGTTCCTAAAGAGCAGACAATTGTCGGCTTATCAGAAGGTGCAGCCCGACCTTTATTGAATGAAAAAGACCCTGTTATCAAAGAGAAGGCTATAGAAAAAATCAAAACCGATTTAAACGGTAAACAAGGCGCAGGAAGGGGACATAAAAAGAAGCTAACCACGGGCGATGTTAAAGACCTTGTTCTGTCAGATGTCGCTCTCAAACTCTATTGGCTCTTGTTTGTATGAATTCATACAAACAACATCGTCATCTATTTTAGGGTGTGAAGGTTAAAGACCTTGTTCTGTCAGATGTCGCTCTCAAACAGCAGATACAAAACCATGTCCTGCCTGGATATCGAGGCTTATATCGCATCCTGGAGGCTTTCTTCCGTAACGGAATGTTCAAAATGCAGCTTTTTGAAACAAAAAAGGATATTTCCCAGGAAATATTGTTTGATCACGTCTCTGCAGCAGCCAGCCTTCTCTCCAGATCTGCTATCTTGTGCTCCAGGACAGATATCTTCTCGATCACAGGGATCCGCTTTTCCAGTGAGTCGAACTTTACAGTCATTTCAGCCCTGAGGCTATCCACTCTTTCTTCAAGGCGCGCTATCTCTGATTTGATCTCATTTCTCAGGCTGTCTATCCTCTCATTCGTTGAATCAATCCTTGAATTCGTTGAATCGATCCTTGTGTTGATTGTCCTGAGCTCACCTTTTATCTCGATGAGCTCGGGCATCAGGACTTGCTTTAACCAGCCAGGTACTTTTTCTGCGGTCATGATATCAATCTCTCTGCTTTCCTGCTTCGTCCTTCAATGAATGTGTGCCCACAGTCCTTACATTTGTATGATTGCACTCTCCCGCCTTTGCGAATAGCAAAGCCTGATTTCACAACGTTTCTACTCCTGCATTTTGGACAATTCATAATCTCTTTATTAACCCTTGTTTGTATAAATCTTTCTATCTTTCTTTTTAAGAGATAGAAAGAGAGATAGAAAGAAAGATATATATACTAACCAAGCATACAGAAAAACTAACAGAAAATGAGCATTTGCCTGTGCGGTGCAGCAACACCCACAGGCGCGGCTCATTCCTGACAAGGAGGAATGAACAAATGGAAAACGTGAACCAACTAAAAAAGGCTTTCCGTGAAGCACGGATAGCAGGCGAAGCAATGTTAGAGCAGGGTAAGATCACATGGTCAGATCATGTGGACACCATGCGAGGCTATGAGATCGAGTTAGAGGGCATGGGGGTGAGCTTGTGAAGGTCACCCTTACCAGAGTGAATGGTAGAAAAGTGATAGGATCTAATGATCTTGTCTACTGCAACACGAAATACCATAGCCCTTATCTGGCCGTGATCTCTGCTGATGGTGAGATGATCTGGCAGGAGAAGATTTACAGCGGTTACGGCAAGAGGCGCAGCACCTATTACAGTGTTGAGAAACTCATGCCAGGCGATCACATCCAGGCAGCAGGGGGCAGCGGAGGCAGCAAGTACCCATTCAAAGGCAGAGTGATCAGTATCACAGATACAGAGATCGAAGTTGAGCAGCTCAGCGATGAAGAGTTCTCAAATGTCCTTGCTGAACGTCAGCAGACGAAGACGAAGAACACACAGACCACAACCACAGCACAGCCAGCAGCACGGTATATCCTGAACAGTGCAGTTATCACCGCGCCAGGGTGTTATGACTACAGGCTGATCTCTGTCGATGCAGCAAAAGAATGGCTGAGTAGTAGCGGATGGAAGAGCACTATAGGCTATCAGGAAACAGCAGATGCACTCAGGCAGGTCACCGGGATAGAGATACCTGTCGACAGGATGCAGATAACCATGAACACAGGTGATGAAGCCCTGGTCTTCAGGCTGACCACAAGGATCAATGCTGACGATAAAGGAAAGATCGGTATCGACTGGATCAAGGAGAACAGCGAGATAGGGCTGTTGAGGAAGGTGGAAGCATGACCCCTGATCAAACCGCCCGTATCATGTTCGTAGGCATTGACGGCGAGCAGACAGTTGATTCAAAGACCACGCTTGAACAGATACAGGCGATTGAGCTTCTTGAGTGTGCCCTGGAACATGAAGGCGAGCGGCTCACATGGAAGGTCCTGAATGATCCTGGTGAACCCAGGACGATCTTTCAATCAATCCTGAGAGATCGTAAGCAAAGAGTAGATGAGCACACACTTATGGCTGACAGGCCTTCCTATGCTGTGGTCACTGCTGCAGGCAACAAAGCGGTCAGGCTGGAATACTATGAAGGCCATGACGCTCTCAGGCTGGTGTATGATCTCAGATCAAAGGAGCTGCAAGGTAAGAAGCTGCCTTTCTTCCTTACGAGCGACCCGCAGGCATACGATCCTGTGAAGTTCCTTGCTGAAGCTTTTGGTATTCCTGAAGATGTGAGTAAGCCTGTCCTGGATGAATTGCACAGGGAGGCGAAACCATGACAAAGCAATTCCTGGAATTCTCACAGGGCGCGCAGGATGATGAGTATTACCTGGAAGTGCTGGCATACGATATATCTAAAGAGGAATTCAAAGCGGTCAGAGAAGAACTAGATGGTCACGGCTTCCGTTATCAGCATATCGAGGCAGATTCTATCAAAGCGAAGCTCACAGGTTCGTATGATTCAGTGATTGAGGTAGTGCGTGATCTGGAAGGCAGGGGATGGACATGGGAATGATCCGCAGCCCTTCTTCTTTTTCTCAGATGCTGAGAGCAGGCGCCACCAAACAGGAACTCATGCAGAGGTTCGCACTGAGCGAAGAGCAGTATTTGAAAGTGGTTCTGTGCGTTGAGAGGATCCACAAGGAAAAGGAAGGTGAGACAGGTGAGTGAATTTGACGATGTATTCAAAGAAGCTCAGAAGCTGCCTGCAGGAGCATTCAAGGATTGGCTCTGCCGTGCATATGGCGTAATGTCCGCAGCCCTGGATGATACGGATACAGGAGTATCGAAGGCAAACACTGTGAAGCACCTCAGGAGTGCGATCACAGAGCTCTACGAGGAATGGAAGAAAGAGAAGCAGTACGGCGAGCACCACGAAGACACAGAGGTGAGATCATGCTAACAGCACAGGAAGCTATCATTTTGCTGAGGAACCTTGGCAGGCGTGACCTGACAGATCTTGAGCGTGAGGCGCTTGGCATGGCCGTGATAGCATTGACGGACAGCATGGACGTGCAGGAAGCCCGATCATGAGCATGTCAATTGAGGAATTCCTGGAAGCACTCAAAGAGACCATGTCACATGAGAAGGTAAACAGTGTTGGCCTGGCCATTGACGGCATATTCTGGCGCGAGCCTGACAGCGTGATATCGAGGTACACAGGACTATCAAGGAAAACGCTTGCTGTACTCAGGCAAGGGATCCAGGCGAACAATCCCGGAGAGGATTACTTCACGCTGTAGAGGCCGTGCTGCCGTGGATCCTGGCCTCTTTTTTTCCACCACTCCACACGAGCCAGGCGCGAAAGCAGCACAGTTATCTTTTTCTTTTCTTAAGACAATAAAATCAATTGTAGAGTCAACTATAATTAATAACTAAATATATTGTTATCTGTGTATTAATAACTATTAAGTATAAAGAAAAGAATAAGGACAAAAAAATGAATAAAGAGGATGTCTGTATATTGATCCCCACACTCAATGAGGGAAAAACAGTAGAGGGTCTTGTAAGAGAATTTAAATCTATGGGTTATTCAAATATTCTCATAATTGATGGCCGCAGTACAGATAATACGGTAAGGAGTGCTCAGAGTGCAGGTGCAAAGGTGATAATACAGAGCGGGACCGGGAAAGGGCAGGCTGTAGGCCAGGCATTCAAGTTAATAACAAGCAAGTATGTGGTGATGATCGATGGGGATGGGACCTATCTTCCTGGAGAGATAGATAAACTTCTTGAACCTGTTACTACAGGAATAGCAGATCATGTGATCGGAAACAGGTTTGCAAATTACCAGAGAGGTGCATTTACCCGTTTGAATCTTATCGGTAACAGGATATTAAACAAGATATTCGGGTTTGCGTACGGTATCTGGCTTGAGGATATACTTTCAGGCTACAGGGCATTTAATAATGATGCCATTAAACAGATAGAATTGAATAGAACAGGCTTTGAGGTCGAGACCGAAATCACAGTTGAATGCGTAAAAAAAGATTTAAAGATAGTCGAAGTACCGATAACATACCTCGCAAGGGCCAGCGGCACAGCTACAAAACTGCAACCCCTAAGAGACGGCTTCAGAATAGCTTCGACCATATACCTGCTTGCTCGGACCCATAATCCTCTTTTTTATTTCAATATGATTGGCGGGTTTTTATTTATGGGTGGTCTGATAGTTGGTATCTATGTGGTAAACGACTGGCTGAAAGGTATAACTCGTATTCCTATGACGATTCTGGCCACGCTTCTCATCGTAATAGGGGTGCAGATGTTCATTTTCGCGATACTAAGTGACCTTATAGTCTCAATGCATAAGGAGGATATGCGTATGATGCGTAAAATTCTAAAGGAAAAGGAGGAGTTATGAAAATAGCAATATTGGGTGGTACAGGCAGCATCGGGGAGGGTTTTGCGCTCAGGTGGGCCACAAAACATGATATTTTACTATGTTCGCGTAGCGCTGATAGAGCAGCTATATCTGCAGAAGAATATACAGGCATAGTTTTGAGTAAAGGACTGGCCTGCTGCGGCATTACAGGCTGCACGAATGAGACCGGGATCAGGGATGCGGATGTTATTGTTCTTTCAGTGCCCTATGAAGGGGTAGTGCCGCTCCTGGAGAGGCTTGGGCCTTATTTTAAAGACCAGATCGTTATTTCGCTTGTAGTTCCTATGAAAAAGAATAAATTCTTTGAATATACCCCTCCAGAGCAGGGCAGTGCGGCTCTTGAGATAAGGGATATTCTTCCAAAAAGCGTTAAAATAGTCTCAGCGTATCATAATATCTCTGCAAAGAAGCTTGCAAATCTCAATTTAGTTCTTGACTATGATGTAGTTGTCTGCGGCGATGATGGAGATGCGAAAAAAATCGTAATGGGGCTAACAGAGGAGATCAAGAACCTTCGCCCTCTTGATGGAGGAGACCTTGGATGCTCCTATATGATCGAGTCCCTTACGCCTTTTCTGATCAACCTTGCCATCCGAAACAGGCTCTCTGATCTTGGTGTAAAGTTCACATGATTGATGTTTATAATAAACTCCTGAATCAACTCGGATCAAAGGACTGGTGGCCTGCAGATACCCAGTTTGAGGTCGTGATCGGTGCTCTTCTTACCCAGCAGACAAAATGGGAGAATGTGGAGAGGGCAATAAAAAATCTAAAAGAAAGAGGACTTCTGGAACCAGATACTCTCTCCAGGATCGATCTGGAGGAACTGGAGGGGCTGATCAGATGCACAGGGTTCTACAGGCAGAAGGCGAAAAGGTTGAAGAATATCTCAGCGTTCTTCTTTGAAAATCCTGATATCCTTAAAAAACCAGAAGATGAGCTTCGGGATATACTTCTTTCTTTAAATGGTGTTGGAGAAGAGACGGCTGATAGCATCGTATTATACGCAGCCGATAGACCCAGGTTCGTGATCGATGCCTATACAAAGAGGATCTGCAGATGCATGGGTATTAAAGGTGATTACGGAGAGTTGCAATCCCTCTTTGAGGATTCGCTTCCACAGGATGTTCCCCTGTATAAAGAATTCCATGCGCTCATAGTGGAGTACGGGAAACGGTTCTGCGGACAAAAACGCTGCACTGAGTGCATACTGGTAGAGAATGGCAAGATGTAATAATATCCTCATAAGGGATATCCCTCTTTTTGGGTGCATAGCATTCGGGATCATCGACCGGGGAACTAATGTGCTGCAGGTGCGCCCCATAAGCGAATGTCCTTTATCATGCGTCTTCTGCTCTACTGATGCTGGCCCTCACTCAAAACGCATAGTATCTGCATATATGGTGGATCTTGAGCAATTGCTCTGTGCGTTTGAATGGGCTGCTTCATACAAGGAGATCGATGATATTGAGGCCCACATCGACACGGTTGGTGAACCTGCGATGTATCCCCGGCTTGTTGAACTTGTTGAGGGACTGTCAGAGAACAGCCATGTAAGAACAGTTTCAATGCAGACCAACGGCACCCTGCTGAACGCGAAGCTCATCGATGATCTGGAAGCTGCCGGGCTCTCACGTATTAACATGTCTATCGAATCCCTTGATCCTGATCTTGCAAAGAGGATTGCTGGTACTGATTCCTACAACCTGGAAAAAGTTATTGAGAATGCAGAGTATATTGCACAGAGCACGGAGATCGACCTGCTTATAGCGCCTGTGTGGCTTGCGGGTATTAATGATGAGGAGATACCAGAATTAATAGAATTTGCGCTCAGGACAGGTGCGGGAAAAAGATGGCCTGCGCTTGGAATACAGAAGTTTCTGCCCCATAAGTATGGAAGAAAATCTGATATCAGGCCAATGAGCTGGAAGATATTCTATTCACGGCTCAGGGAGTGGGAAGAGATATACAGGACAAAGCTCGTTCTGACGCCTGAGGATTTTGGAAGCTTTGAATGCAGGGCACTTCCGCGCGTATTCAAACGATATGAGAAAGTGAAGGTAAAGATCGTTGGGCATGGCTGGATGAGAGGAGAGAAGCTTGCAGTTGCACGCGACAGGGTAATTACGGTTGTGAATGCTGACAGTATTCCTATCGGAAGAGAGGTGTATGTAAGGATGGAAAGGGTGGTGGATGGGATATATATAGCAAAATAAGTCTCATCTTACTTAAATCTCTTAAGTGTTTCACATACCATATTCGCAGTATCTCTTACCGTTTCCAATCCTATTTCATCCGAGCCTACAGGTTTTGTGACTATACCCCCAAAGTGTGCCCTGTCCCCGACAACAAGCATTCCATGTATGTGCATCCAGGAATGTATGGCCTGTATTGTGAATTCCTGCCCGCCGTTCCGTGAACCGCCTATAGCGATTGCCCCTCCCACTTTACCTTCTAGCAGAAATCCGTTTCTCCTGAGCAGGATTGTGCGGTCAAACAATGCCTTCAGTTGTGCCGACACGCTCCCAAAGTACACAGGTGAGGCTACTATTAACGCATCACTGGTCTCAAGCTGTCTGTAAATCTCTTCCATATCATCGTCGATAGGGCATTCTTTCATGGTCTTGCAGACTCCGCAGTCTGTACACGGCAGGACCCTGAGCTTTGATAACAGAATTTTTTCAGTTTCATATCCCTGTTCCTCTGCGATGCCAAGAGCAAGATCGATTACCTTCTCGTTGTTACCATTTATAGTCGGACTTCCTGATATACCTGTTATTTTCATGCAGGTCGTAACGATCTCAAGTGATTTAATAACTCCGAAATACCAGTGCAAAGGGTGACAGATCGCTCTATCATCAGGTTTACCGTACCTTCAATACCCAGTGTGCGGAAATCTGTCCTCAATCCGAGTACAGGTTTACCTTTCGCAAAAGCGTAACCGATCTCCCATGCAGTACCTGAATCAATATCTGAACCATCAATTACGGCCACCAGCATATCCGATTTTTCAATCGCAGCCAGATTTTTATTAAAAATAATCTGCTGCCGATGGTTCTCATCCTTGATATTGTTTGAATCCTCCTGAGGCAGAAAAACATTAAAGCCTGTATTCCTTATCTCATCCCTCAGTTTGTGATTAAAATCACGCTCGGATTCTGAAAAAAGCGGTGCTGCAAGATAAACATTTTTCATGCAGCAAATATAGCCCTGATGGGCAAATAAGTTTTCTTAAGCAAGCCGTCGGAGGGATTTGAACCCTCGATCTGCTGATTACGAATCAGCCGCTTTGCCAGGCTAAGCCACGACGGCATGAAAAAGCATTATATCCACATTTTTGTCTAAATAGTTTACCTTGTTATAGTTCTTGTCATAGCATAATCTTTTATGTGTAAAACACAATTAAAAGAACATGCTGGATATATTAAAGATATCATTTTGCATACCGTTTTTGTTGTATTCATGTTATTCTGATATTAAAACACGCCGTGTGACCAATAATCTATGGTTGGTTATGCTTATAGGAAGCATCTTTTTTATATTATATGATGTTTCAAGGGAAGGAACAGGATATCTTCCAGGACTATTTATTTCAACAGGATTCATATTCTTGTTGGTCTATATTTTTTTTCAACTTGGAACATTTGGAGGTGCTGATGCCAAATCTCTTATCGTTTTATCGTTAATTCTCCCGGCTTACCCTACATTCCAGGCCTTTGGATACATCTTTCCACTGAATAAGCCACTGATTGATATTTTCGCCCTGGGAATATTTGGCAATGCAGTGCTCCTGACTATTGTTGTTCCAGTCGGGTTAGCGGTATTTAATATAATAAAAATGGGCCTACATATTGATAAGCCGGCATATATTTTAGTTGGATATAAATCCAAAATTTCAGAACTTTCAGGTAAGCATATAAGACTGATCCAGGATTATGAAGTGGTAAATGGGGAAGTCAGGCTCTATTTTAAAAGGGGCGGTGTAGAAATAGATGAGAAAACCATTCTTGAGCTTAAAGCATTATCTGAGAAAGGATTGATTGGCGAGGAAGTATGGGTAACCCCAAGCCTGCCTTTTATGATCCCGATAACAGCAGGTTTTCTTGTAGCTGTATCGTATGGCGATTTGATTCTTGAGCTAACCAGGCAGTTAATTTAAAACAATTAATTTCAAATAGATTAACAATACGAAATAAAAAATAGTAGTAATAGGTGAATATAGCAGCGTTCTGCACTTCCCTAGAGTTCGCACATCATAGTACAATACAGAACGTAGGCGAGCTTAACTTCTGTGTTCGGAACGGGTACAGGTGTCTCCCCGCCGCTTTGGCCGCTATACTCACTTATTTCCCATGTATAAAGTATAATCATGAATATCGCCCGAATGTAGCGAAACAAAATCTAGCATGGACGTTAGTAGTCGACGGGCTGAGCACCTCGTCACCTTGGTGCGTACACCCCGACTCTATCAAACTCGTCTTTTACGAGAGTCCTGAGAAGTCTCTTTTTAGGTGAGGTTTCAAGCTTAGATGCTTTCAGCTTTTATCCTTTAGTGCGTAGCTGCCCTGCGATGCCTTGCCAGACAACAGGTCCACCAGCGGCACCGTTGCACAGTTCCTCTCGTACTAAATGCAACTTACCCTCAGACTTCAAGACACCCCTAATAGATAGTAACCGACCTGCCTCACGACGGTCTAAACCCAGCTCACGATCTCCTTTAATAGGCGAACAACCTCACCCTTGGCTGCTGCTGCACAGCCAGGATGGAAAGAACCGACATCGAGGTAGCAAGCCGCCGGGTCGATATGTACTCTTGCCGGCGACGACTCTGTTATCCCTGTGGTAGCTTTTCTGTAGTCAATAGCCCTCACCAAGAAGGCATAGTGGTTCGCTAGACCAGACTTTCGTCCCAGGATTTCTTATTGTGCGAAATCCAGTCAGGCTGACTTATGCTCTTGCACTCCACTGTGGGTTTCCGACCCACATGAGTCAACCATTGGGCGCCCTTGATATCTTTTCAAGGGCGTGGCGCCCCACCCAAACTGCCCACCTATAGTTGTCCTCGTTTCCGAGTTAGGGTCGTAGTCTCAGAAGGGTAGTGTCTCATTGATGGCTCCACTCCCGCCGGAGCGGGAGCTTCTACGCCTCCTACCTACGCTGCGCATCCAAGACCACAACCCAGCTACAGGCTGCAGTAAAGCTCAACGGGGTCTTCACTTCCCCTTAGGGGTCTCTAGACTCTGCACTAGAATGTAAAGTTCACCGGGTTCTGACTAGGGACAGTAGAGCACTCGTTGATCCATTCATGCAAGTCGCCAATTAAGCGACAAGGTACTACGCTACCTTAAGAGGGTTATAGTTACCCCCGCCGTTTACAGGCCCTTCGTCCCGTTGTACCGGGCTTTCAGGTACCTGCACTGGGCAGGATTCACCAACTGTACACATCCTTTCGGATTTGCAGTCAGCTATGTTGTTATTAGACAGTCAGTGCTCTCTGGTCACTGCGACCTGCCTTCTTC
This sequence comes from Candidatus Methanoperedens nitratireducens, assembly GCA_020724545.1. GTDB lineage: Archaea > Halobacteriota > Methanosarcinia > Methanosarcinales > Methanoperedenaceae > Methanoperedens > Methanoperedens nitroreducens_B. Next base: position 9,272 of record DYGR01000033.1, on the reverse strand, counting down.
AAGGCAGGCACTCCTTCTCCCGAAGTTACGGAGCTAATTTGCCGAATTCCCTTAGCCAGTTTGATCCGACACGCCTTAGTCTTCTCAACTAGGGGCACCTGTGTCGGTTCTCGGTACGGACATTCAGCCGCCTTTTCACGGGCACCCGGTTGAGCCAGCTTACGCCATAACGCCTTCACCGGCTTCTCACCATTACGGTTCTCCACCGGCTTGAGCGCTTGGACGGCGCGGGTGCGCCGCCTGGCCTACCCGGATGCGTTGGCCCGCTTGCGCGGTATGGCTGAATGGTACAGGAATATTAACCTGTTTCCCTTTTGTCGTACTCGAATTACGGTACGACTTAGGATCGACTAACCCTCGGCTGACAATCATTGCCGAGGAACCCTAGCCCTTACGGCGGTCCAGATTCTCACCGGACTTTTGCTGCTACTATTGCCAGGATTTTCGTTCCCGCATGGTCCACAGGATCTCACGACCCTGCTTCTACCCAGACGAGACGCCTTCCTACAGGATCACCTTTCGGTGCCCCGTGGTATCGGTGATCGGCTTGAGCCCCGTCCATTTTCGGGGCCCCAAACCTCGACTGGTGAGCTGTTACGCACTCTTTAAAGGATAGCTGCTTCTGAGCTCACCTTCCAGTTGTCTAGGGCTTGGGACACCCTTTTTGTGTTTACACTTAGCCGATACTCTGGGACCTTAACCACGGTCTGGGTTGTCTCCCTCACGCACTGTTAGCTTACCCACCAGTGCGGACTCCTGCCTTCTACGGCGACGACGGTTTTGGAGTTTGACAGGAGATCTAGGGGTTTCCCCCCAGGATTCCCCAATCAGTGCTCTACTCCGCCGACAGCCTCTGGCAAGGTCATGCTGCGACATGTTTCGGAAGGAACCAGCTATCACCCAGCTCGATTAGCCTTTCACTCCTAGACGGGGATCGCGCGAATGATTTGCAAATCAAAACCGCATGCGGTCCTCCACGCCCCTTTCGGGACGCTTCAACCTGTCTCCGCCTAGATCGCTAGGATTCGGGTCGTACTCTAGTGACTCCACGCACTTGTATACGCTGCTCCTCGGGGCAAAGCCCCTGCGTGCATATTGCTTTCGCTTCGGCTTCCTATGTGTGGTTAGCCTCGCCACTTGGGTACACTCCCTGGCCCGTTCTTCAAAACGTATGATACGACGCTGGCAGCATAGCCCGTACTAGTGCCTCGCGACACATTCCTTCGCTATGCAGATCCTTTTACGCCGTATCGCTCCATCACCATCCGATTTCAGGCGCTTTTAACCTCCCTTCTTGGGGTACTTTTCAGTTTTCGCTCACGCTACTACTGCGCTATCGGTCTCAAGACGTATTTAGTTTTGGAAGTTGATGGCTCCCAAATTCCCGCGGGATTTCCGACCCACGGTACTCAAGCCCAAATCACAGTCCTCCAGTTTACGTCTACGTGACTATCACACTCTGTGGTCTGCCGTTCCAGGCAAGTTCAACTTCACTGGTTCGCACTGTATATGGTTTGGGCTTATGACACCACATCTCCCTTGCCTCTCGGCAGGGATTCAGTTTAAACTCTGCCGTTTTCACTCGCCGTTACTGGCGGCATCTCAATTGATTTCTCTTCCTGCCCCTACTAAGATGTTTCAATCCGGGGCGTTCCCGATCCTTACGGATCAGCACCGAAGTGCTAAGAGGTCTCATTAGGACATCCTCGGTTCAAAACCTCCATGCGGTTCGCCGAGGCTTATCGCAACTTGGTACGTCCCTCATCAGCGCTTGAGCCAAGCCATTCATCGGATGGCATAAGTGCCAGAACACGTTTCACTACATTCAGTTAGCGTCCAGATTATACTTATACATGGTTTCATTTAGCATGATTTTGGTACAAATCAGCCATCTACCCTTCCTCAGCAGTATTATACCGCTGAGTGCACTGGTATTAAGTCCCCGGACTTAAGTCCGAGGTCTATGGACTCGCTGGGATTTGAACCCAGGGCCTCCGCCTTGCAAAGGCGGCGATCTTCCAGCTGATCTACGAGCCCTTGTCGTGGTCTCGTATGGCCCACGAATCTTTCTTAATTGGCTTGACAGTTTTTCGGTTTCCAATCGATAGATTCTAATTTTAGCACACGTTTGTGTGCTGCTTTAGGAGGTGATCCAGCCGCAGATTCCCCTACGGCTACCTTGTTACGACTTAACCCCACTCGCGGAGCTCGAGTTCGAACACGCCAAAAAGCGTACCCTCACTCGAACCCCACTCGCATGGTTTGACGGGCGGTGTGTGCAAGGAGCAGGGACGTATTCACCGCGTGATGTTGATACGCGATTACTACGGATTCCGGCTTCATGAGGGCAAGTTGCATCCCTCAATCCGAACTAAGGCTGGGTTTAGGAGATTACCGTCACCTCTCGGTGTAGGTGCCCATTGTCCCAACCATTGTAGCCCGCGTGTAGCCCGGGTCATTCGGGGCATACTGACCTACCGTAGCCCGCTCCTTCCTCCGCTTTAGCAGCGGCGGTCCCCACAGTGTGCCCATCTCTCTTGCGAGAATGCTGGCAACTGTGGGCACGGGTCTTGCTCGTTGCCTGACTTAACAGGATGTCTCACGATACGAACTGACGACGGCCATGCACCTCCTCTCAGCGAATCCGGTAAGGTCTTTAGCCTGACCTTCATATTGCTGTCGAACCCGGTAAGATTCCCGGCGTTGAATCCAATTGAACCGCAGGCTCCACCCGTTGTAGTGCTCCCCCGCCAATTCCTTTAAGTTTCAGCCTTGCGACCGTACTTCCCAGGTGACTCGCTTCAAGTTTTCACTGCGGCACCAGATGCGGTCGCACCGCACCTGACACCTAGCGAGCATCGTTTACAGCTGGGACTACCCGGGTATCTAATCCGGTTCGTGCCCCCAGCTTTCGTCCCTCACCGTCGGACCCGTTCTGGTGGGATGCCTTCGCCATCGGTGGTCCCCCAAGGATTACGAGATTTCACCCCTACCCCTGGAGTACCTCCCACCTCTCCCGGTCCCAAGCCTACCAGTATCTCTTGGACGCCTGACGATTAAGCCGCCAGATTTCCCAAGAGACTTAATAGGCCGGCTACGGGCCCTTTAAACCCAATAAAAGCGGTTACCACTCGGGCCGCCGGTGTTACCGCGGCGGCTGGCACCGGTCTTGCCCGGCCCTTGCTAACCACTGCTTTTTACACAGCGGGACAGCCAGCACTAGGTGCTGGCACTCGGGGTCCCCTTATCGCGGTTGCCCGCATTGTAAAGGTTTCGCGCCTGCTGCACCCCGTAGGGCCTGGATTCATGTCTCAGAATCCATCTCAGGGCTCTTGCTCTCACAACCCTTACCCGTCGTAGGCTAGTAGGTACGTTACACCCACTACAACCTGATAGGCCGCAGATCCATCCTTGGGCACCGGAGCTTTCAGCCATAGGGCATTCCAGCATCTATGGCCTATCCGGTATTAGTCCCAGTTTCCCGGGGTTATCCCGGACCCAAGGGCAGGTTATCCGCGTGTTACTGAGCAGTATGCTGAGGGCTTTCCCCTCTCAACTCGCATGGCTTAGTCGGACCCCGATAGCAGTAACCTCTGGCAGGATCAACCAGAATTAAGTTGATATCTGCACACCTGTTTGAAGTTTTATAAACTATCGGAATTTTAGGAGGAACTATTAAGGTATAATAGTTCCTTGTTAATTCCCATCTATCGATTGGAATTAACCGAACTGTCACGCCAACGTCAGACGAGAACATCCGTTCTTGTCTCCATTTAATGTATCATGGTCGGAAAACAGCCCTTCACATTTAGGTTTGTCCTATAATCTGAGCCGACGCCAAATTAAACCATGAATTAATAGTGATAAACAACTGCTGTATTCTAACAGCACCCTGTTACCACACAGGGAACTCTTTATATGTAATTTATGGTAGATATACCTTTCCCTCGTGTATGATAAATATACACGAGTTCATCTTACAGCATTACATATACGGTTGCGTTTTTATACACAACGTCCCTGTTACCGCACAGGGAACTCTTTATATGCAATCTATAGTAGATATACCTTTCCCTCGTGTATAAATTTATACACGAACTCATTAATTTTTGATGCAATGACCAGTAAACCTGGTCACTGAGCTTCCCTAACAGGAACATCATCGTATATAAAGATTACCTGTAATCAGTACTTCCGAATCCCATGGCTTGAGACCTCTCCCTTCTTTCGGCGGGAGATTCCAGCGTTCATATAACCTCTCTGCGGCTCTCATCTTCATAGAATGTATCTCGGATTACATCATCCGCAGCCTCAATAAAATAGTTCACTATCGAGAATATCGCAACTAATGACGGCGATTTTGATAAAATTGCTGGTATAAAGGTATGGAAACCTGAGACATTGCGATAAGGCCACTTCTGGTTCACCTGCTGTTTCGGGCTGTGGTTGCCGATACGGAAACTCCGCACAGCATCTCATGATACTGCATTTCCCTTCTCTTCATGCGGGAGCAGATCCACATGGTGGGATTTTCACCCCGGCGAACATGATGCCGTAACTTTTTTTTATGTCCTGTTGTTTGTTCTTTCTCTCTTTTATTCAGGCGCAGGAATCCAAAAGAGAAATCAAATGCTGTGGCGTAAGTTACTTTGCAAGTTATTATTAAGCTGTCTGCTCCATATTTGATTTTTCAGCAACAGCGATATACTCTGCAAATGATTTTGATTCTGGAATGGGTAATTTATCTTCCAGTAATCCCTGTATATGCATTTCAATAGCCTCATACATATTATTTTCAGCTTCTTCGCGGGTGGCGCCTGTAGCCACACAGCCCGGTAAATCCGGCGAATATGCCGAGTAGTTATTGTTTGCTTTTTCGATCACAACAAGGAAACGATACATATCACTTCACCTTTTTCAATTGAGCTTGCTTTAATATACTGTTTAATGTTCCTGGGGCCAAATCATCAGCTGGATGACCTGCTATTGTTACTCTGCCTGGTTTGGTTGGATGCTTATATTGTTCATGGCTGCCTTTTGATGCAACAAGATACCAACCGTCGGCTTTTAGCAATTTTATGATTTCACGTACTTTCATTGTAGTCTATCTGTAGCGATATTTAAGTGTAACTATCTTCATGGCTAATAGGGTCTTTACCAGAACAGGGCAAGCAGTATTATTATAATTACCGTAAGCCCTTCCTGCATCAGTGTAGCGAGCAGCATGATCTCCATGCCTAATCTCGGGGTGAATATCCCCATATAGTAAGGAATAGTGAACCTGAGGCGTGTAACACTTGAGAGCACCCTGCCCACGAGTAGCGTTATCACGATCTCTTTCTGGGACATTATCCCCTCTGTCAGCAGCCTGCTTGCTATGGTATATGCCCCTATGTTGCTGGCAAACCATGCTGCAATGATCGGCAGGCCTTCACCTGGAATATAATCAAGCGCAGGGAAACCTTCTAAATAAACAGAGATCATATCAAAAAAACCGATATCAATAAGCAGAAACACAATTACTGCAGCAACTACCATTGTCGGGATAATGCGCCGAAGCGGAATCCATGAGACTGAGAGCGCATCCTTGAGAGCCGTTCTGAAGTCTTTTTTCTTTATCTCCTGCTGGATCACTTGAACTTTATCATGAGGCAGCAAAATCCTCCCCAGGACAAGAGTTATTGCCGTCCTGAGCAGACCCACGAATACCACAATACCAAGATAGATCAGTCCTGTAGTCCCGAGCAGTACTACAAGAACAGGAAGGAGATCCCTTACAATAATGAACGTTGCCGGAAAAGAGTTAACAAGAGACGCAATTATGGTCTCTTTACGATCGATCAGGCCATTTTTATTAAGCTGTGCCAGCATGGAATTTCCGGCAGTAGGTGAGCCAAAGGATGCCAGGAAACTTATACCTACCTCCTCTCTCAGATGAGCAAAATGCATGAACGGTGCAGTCACAAAGCTCAATTTCTGTATCCAGCCAAGCTCGATTAACAGTTCCATCAGAACAATACCGATGACCGTAGGCGGGATAACCACGGCAAGATAACTGGCAGCAGAGACTAACGCATCACTCCACATAATGGACTAATTGGCGATGATTTTTAATAAGGTTTTTACTGGATCTGGAAGTATCTCGGAAAGCTTATTTATTACCAGGTGAAAATATTGCTGATGAAAGATATGCTGTCTTGGGACCAGACGCTGTTTAAAGACAGCGAGCTTTTTGAGCTTGATCATATTCCTGAGCATTTTCTTCACAGGGACGCGCAGCTTCAGTCTCTTATGTTCAGCATCCGTCCTGCCTTAAGTGGAGGAAGACCCCTTAACTGTCTTTGCACTGGCAAACCAGGTACTGGCAAGACCACTGCTGTGATCAAGATCTTCGAAGAGATCGAGAAACATACATCTAAAATCATTCCTGTGCTTGTTAATTGCCAGGTGGCCTCTACAAAGTATGCGGTTTTTTCCCATATATTCAATAAGCTTATAGGATACTCTCCGCCTTCGTCTGGAGTCTCTTTTAAAAAGGTGTTCGGCGAGGTTGTGAAGTATCTTGTAGAGCATGAGAGAATACTTGTCGTGGCGCTTGATGACATGAATTACCTGTTCTATGAGAACGAGGTCAACGAAGTGCTCTATTCTGTTCTGCGGGCGCATGAGACGTACCCCGGGGCGCGCATGGGTGTTATTGCCGTACTGAGCGATACCGGTGTACCGCATATGCTTGATCCCAAAGTCGAATCTGTGTTCCTGCCTGAAGAGATCATCTTTCCCACATATTCCATAGATGAGATCATGGATATACTCTCAAACCGCGCAAAGCTTGGATTTTATCCAGGTGCGCTTGACGACAGCGTACTTGACAGGATTGCCGGGCATACGTTCGATCTCGGGGATCTGCGTGTGGGAATAGACCTGCTCAAGCGCGCCGGTCTTAATGCCGAGAAGCGGGCAAGCAGGACGATATCTATTGAGGATGTGGAGTCTGCTTATGAGAGATCACGGCTTGTGCATCTCTCATATGTGATGCAATCATTGAAAGAGGATGAGAAAATCCTTCTCGGTCTGGTAGCAGGTTCATCTCCGGTTAATTCCGGTGAGCTTTATGAGAAATTTCACTCCCGGACAGATCTCGGATATACGCGTTTTTATGAGCTGCTGAAAAAGCTCGATGCGGTCTCGCTTATAGATGTCGATTTTACAGGTAAGGGCTTGCGCGGGAGAAGCAGGGTTGTGACACTTCGGTATAAGGCAGATGAAATAAAGATGAGGCTATGATCTACTCAAGGGCGTAAAGTATAATACCTCATATAATATGAATAATACCATTTATGCAACTTGAAAAACTCAGACATGGTACAGAACTTTTAAAACGCGGCTTTGCCACAATGCAAAAAGGCGGAGTAATAATGGATGTTACTACGCCAGGTGAGGCACAGATAGCAGAGAGAGCAGGGGCAGTGGCTGTGATGGCGCTTCACGCAGTACCTGCGGATATACGGAAAGCAGGCGGGGTTGCGAGAATGGCAGACCCACAGGTAATAGCACAGATCATTGATTCAGTTACGATACCGGTTATGGCTAAAACGAGGATCGGGCATTTTGTTGAGGCCGAGATCCTTGAGGCGCTTGGCGTTGATATGGTAGATGAGTCAGAGGTACTGACGCCTGCAGATGAGATGTTCCATATCGATAAGACCAGTTTCACGATACCGTTCGTGTGCGGAGCCCGTGATCTTGGCGAGGCGCTGCGCAGGATCAACGAGGGCGCGGCCATGATACGGACAAAGGGTGAAGCCGGAACAGGGGATGTGAAAGAGGCTGTGAGGCATATGAGGGCGATCATGGGCGCGATAAGAGAACTGAGAGGCAAAAGCCAGGAAGAGCTTATATCAGTAGCAAGGAAAATAGAAGCCCCGGTTGAGCTTGTAAAAGAGACGGCAGAACTCCAGAGGCTTCCTGTGGTGAACTTTGCAGCAGGCGGGATAGCCACGCCAGCGGATGCAGCGCTGATGATGCGCCTTGGAGCGGACGGTGTTTTCGTGGGCTCAGGGATATTCAAGGCAGAGAACCCTGAGAAGATGGCCAGTGCCATTGTTGAGGCCGTTAATAATTACGATAATCCCCCGGTGCTTGCAAATATCTCAAAAGGTCTTGGCGACGCTATGAAAGGTATTGATATCAGGAGTCTTACCGAGAAGGAAGTGCTGCAGGCAAGAGGCTGGTAGGTCAGGGCAGGAGTTCGCTCTTCGCTGGCATGTAAAGATATATCTAGCATAGTAGTCTAAACTGAAATTATGGTAGAAATAACAGTACATCTTCCCTCAGATCTTGAGAGAAGCATAGAAGACCTGGTATCTAAAGGGGTATACGGGTCAAAGGAAGAAGCCATCATCGCTTTAATAAGGATGGGCATAAGCTCGCTGAAGAAGAGAGAAGAGCCAAAGGTCTATCATGTTCCTGGAGAGCACCCGCCCATTTCCCCGGGCAAGCCTCCAGAGAGATGGCCAGAGCACTTTGAACTAATGGATTGCAATATCTATAAATATCATCAGTAACACATGTGTTACATATGGACACCACTATCAGGAATATTGACCCATTCGTTTATAAGAAATTAAAAACAAGGGCTGCGGAAGAGGGCATATCCATCGGGGAAGCAGTCACAAAGGCAATTAGCGAATGGCTGGGCCTGGAGAAAAAAAAGAAGATAAGCATCACTGAAATCAAACCCGAGCATTTTGGCCGCCAGTATCGAAATCTGAGTGAAGAGGTCGATGACGTTTTATATAGATAGGAGATAGTTTGATATTCCTTGATTCCAGCGTGATCATTGCATATAAGAATGCGGATGACATAAATCACAAAAAGGCTGTGGATATCTTTCAAAAACTCAATACAGGGGAATACGGAATCGGGTTGATTTCTGAATTCGTGTTCTCGGAAGTCACGACAGTACTGGCGCTCCGGAGAAGTATGGAAGCTGCAAAAGAAGTGGGAAATATTCTGCTTGAGGCCAGGGAAATCGAAATAATGGAGGCGAGCGAAGTATTTGAAAGGTCATGGGATATTTTTACAAATCAGGAGAATACGGCATTGAGCTTTGTGGATGCTTCCAATCTTGCCTGCATGGAGATCAGGAAGATCAGGAAGATAGCGACTTTTGATAAGGATTTTCGAAGGATAAGCTCGGTAGAGGTCGTGAATGGGTGAACTACCTCACGCTAAAGCTGTGAAGCTTCCTGATTCATAGACCGAACTTG
>DYGR01000032.1 GCA_020724545.1 Candidatus Methanoperedens nitratireducens | reverse complement strand
CTGTAGCAGTTGTGAATGTAAATCAAAATGTACCCGCAACAAGAAGGGTCGAGTTATATTTCGATGGGAACATGAAGAAATTCTTGATGATATGAGTTAAATCCCTAATTTGATGTTTTTTGGATAAATTGGGCAATTTTTGGGGGGAGGTGAGGAAAAAACGTGTTTGATATGTGGGGACGATATGAAAAAAGTTGTTTTTAGGAATCTATAAACCAGTTATTGGTTGAGTTTTAGGTTTGTGGTTGAGATTTTAAATTGAGTTTTGACACAATCTGACGATCAAGAATAGATATAGCAGTCTCCCGATATATCTGCTCCGGAGCCTTCTCTGCAGTTCAGGGAGAAGTAGTTGACCCCAAGCCAATTCTCTTGATTTCTTCTGTTATCTCGCTGATCTTTTCAAGCTCAGCCATGAACTCAGAATACGCTACCTCTGCTGATTTTGTGGCAATAGCGCCCTGCGTGGACGGTGCGATCAATCCCTGCTGTTCAAGAACACGCAATGAGTATCTCACAAGATGATCCGGTATGCCTGTCTCCAGAGAGAGCTTCATTATTCCGATGGGTCCACAGCCCATCACTTTCTTAAGTACTATAATGTGCCTCTTTAGCAGTTCAAGTTCATGTTGGATTCTTCTTGTCAGCATGAAAGTTAGAGTTGTAACTAGGGGCATATTTAATTTGGCATGGAGATTACAAAATCCTATCCAATACATTCCTGCTCGTTATAAGCATCAAATAGATGCACAGCTTTAGCGTGAGGTGATTGACCCTGTAAGGATCTTATAACTCTCGTAGCTGTGTATCGCAACACCCCTGTAGCCTGGCTTTGATGAGAAAGAATTATTGACTTGCTTAATAGCATTCTCCAGAGCTGCCGCTCCTTCTTCATAGAACGTAGAACCAGGACTATCCAGTTCCTGTGTCTCAAATGCTATCACAACTGATTTGTTGATCCTTGTGGCGTAATCTATTTCATATCTCGCCCAGGCGATTGCATTGTTATAATTATCTGTGTAGTCCATTATCGTAATAATATCTGTAATATCCTGAACATGGGAACTGAGCAATTTGTTACTCTTATTGTAAGTGAGCTCAAATCCGTCGCCATCGAACCAGAAGGGTATATCCACGCCGAATGTTATAGCCACCCCGCTTGATGAGATCGTGTTTTTTATGCCTGAAAGCAGCTTTAGATACTGGGCTGCCAGGTTGCTATTGACAGAACTCTTAACCAGCGGCAGGCTATCCCCATTTTGGTCTTTTTCCCACGATTTTAAGACGTACGGCTCAACATCAAGACAGACCCCATCAAATCTCTCATTTGTCCTTGAGTTCTTGTTATAGTTTATTACGGCTTTGACATAGTTAGTAGCGGTTTGATGGTCGGTTGTCCATGCAGGCTCACCGTTTAGCGCATGAACGGATATGTTGTTACTGTGAGCCCTGGCAATGAAGCTCTTAAACTGTGAGGGGCTGTTAGAAAGTCTTGAAATATCTGTATAGAAGAACAGCGTATTGATACCATGCTCCTTTGAATATTGGATCAGTGAATCGGCTTCTTGCGATCTATCCAGTACTGTACCTGCTGCACCCCATACAAAGAGGGCACGCATCTGTTTGGCGTTACTGGATACCACAGTAAAAGCATCCTTAATATTTTTGGATCCGTATTTGGGTGATCTCATTAAATCTGTATTAGAGTTATAGCCATTCCATATACTGGTTATTGCATTATAACTGCCGTATGGGGCATCGGGAGGCAGATTCCACGTGAAGTTCAATGTCTGCTGGCTGTTCGGGGATAGAGTATTTGTCTGTTTGGCCGGGATATTATACAGCGTCCCATCAGGTTTCCTGTAGCTTAGGCCAACCCAGTAGGATCTCGTGTTTGTTCCTGTGTTTTTAACAGTAACAGAGGAGGATAAAGTGCCTCCAGGATACTTTGTGCCGGTTGGCGGATTAAAGGAAACTATGGAGGCTGAATCGACCTGTACAGTCCACATAGCAGGAGAACTGTATGTATTTTGAGTATCAAAAACCAGTGCTTCAACTGTATACATACCCGATGTATTGAAAGTGTAGCTCCAGCTATCTGTACCGCCTGAACCAGAGAGGGCAAAACGGCTGGTCTGATGTTTTCCATTCAGGTACCACTCAGTCCCTCTTAAATTTCCATCAGGGTCTGTTCCCCTCACAGTAAATGTCTGGGCCTGACCAGCAGCCAGGGTTAAGCTGCTGCTGTTTGGATCATACCTGGAAGCCGATGGGGCTGTATTCTGGATCGCTGTGATTGAATATACAGTCTCTGCGCTAAACATTATCATAATCAGAACCATAACTGCAATCCTTAGGGCACGCCCTCCGCAAACTCTATATCTAATAATTATACCACCTGTACTCTCAGTCTTAATAACTAAACAGAATCAATACAATATAAATTTATCGTTATTACAAAATAATAGCTATTGTAATAGCGGGTCAGTCGCAAGGTTAACGATACCAATTTTCAAAATCCCGGATAATTTCGAAAAATATATATAGTAAATGATACGTTACGACGTATGTTTGGTCTATCAGGACCGAACATCAAAATGGGTGGGTATAGATACTCTCTAGCAGGCGTATCTTTGCCTATATATCAAAAATGGGGTTAATATAAATTAAATAACGGATAGGGAGTGTGCTCTATCACAGAGTGTCAGCTTGTACAGTCTTTATTCGGTGGTTTCAGAGGCGAAGAAAGGCTGAGAATACCCTGTCTTTTGTTATTTAATTCATTTAGCTCTATTTTTGTTATATAAATCAAGAAGTATCGAAAAATAGGGATGAAATGTATGGTAGATATTAAAAAATCCAAAATAAGGATAAATACAGATGTTTTTTTTTCTGAAAAGATAAAAGAATTTACAATCCTGTTTTTAATCATTGCAGGATCAATTCTGGGCAGCATGCCGGTGACTGGCCTGGCAGGTGAAACACAAAGTTGCACAAATACCATTACCGCAGATGTCGTTGCTCTAGACCAGCCGTTCTTCTACAACCGTCTCGGAGCGGTCAATCCTGCGGGGATGATCTATGCTCTCAGGCGGGATGTGGTGGATGCCAGCGGCGTGCCCCTGACAGCCGGTGGCGCTGCGGTACCCGGTGATGTTTCACTGCGTCCTGACAAGCGTCCGCGGCCCATCGTGCTGCGCATGAACGTGGGCGACTGCCTTGAGATCAATTTCACCAATCTTCTGGCGCCGAACCCGATCGATGACCAGCCAGCCACGCGGAATGCCTCAATCCATGTGATTGGGATGCAGCTTGTGAATAACATAAGCGACGATGGCTCAAACGTGGGCACCAATCCGAGCAGCCTGGTTGCTCCGGGCGGTAATGCAAAGTACACCATCTTTGCAGAACGTGAGAATACATACCTTCTCTACAGCACAGGCGCAACAACAGGTGGAGAGGGCGATGGCGGTTCACTGGCGTTCGGGCTCTTCGGGGCTGTCAATGTCGAGCCCAGGGGAGCTGAGTGGTACCGCAGCCAGTTGACAGCGGCTGAGCTGCAGCTTGCAACAACCGGAACGACATATAAAGGGCAGCCTATTATCGATTTTGATGCAACGTACCCGAACGAAGAACCTTTTATAAGTGAAGGGAAAGCCGGGCTTCCCATTATCAGGATGACAAGAAAAGTGGGCGGAGTCGAGGAGATCGTGCACTCGGATATCAATGCCATTATCACAGGACCGAACAGGGGTAATTTCCCTCCGGGGACTTACCCGCCCAACCCTGTGCTCGTGCCCCTGCAATCGGATGAGAAGCGGAGCCGGAATGAGCCCTTCCGCGAATTCACTGCAATCTTCCATGATGAGATCTTCGCGCTTCAGGCATTCCCGCAGTTCGAGGATCCTGTACTTGAGCATACATTGCACAGCGTGCGGGACGGGTTTGCCATCAATTACGGTACTGGCGGTATTGGCGCTGAGATTCTCGCCAACCGCCTTGGCGTCGGCCCTATGTTTGACTGTATTGAATGCAAGTACGAGGAGTTCTTCCTCACCTCATGGGCTGTGGGCGACCCTGCCATGGTCGTGGACATTCCCGCCAACACAGTTGATGGATCAGGAAAACTGATCACGGGACCAAAGGCAACCAGGGCTCTTTACCCTGATGACCCGTCCAATGTATTCCCAAGCTATATCGGCGACCATGTGAAGATCAGGAACCTCCATGCAGGACCGAAAGAACACCACACGTTCCACCTCCATGCCCAGCAGTGGCTCTTTACACCAGACAGCGATAACTCTACCTACCTGGATGGCCAGATGATAGGCCCTGGCAGCGGCTACACGTACGAGATCGCCTACAACGGCGCTGGAAACCGCAACAAGGCCGTTGGAGACGCCATCTTCCACTGCCACTTCTATCCCCACTTCGCGCAGGGGATGTGGGCGCTCTGGCGCATTCAGGACGTGTTTGAGTCCGGGACTCTTCTTGATGAGGACGGGCGTACCGCACCGGGTTCACGCGCCTATCCCGATGCTGAGATATTAAGCGGCACACCCATCCCTGCCACAGTACCGATCCCTGGCAGGCCCATGCCGCCCATGCCGGGTGCACAGGTCACGATCGACAACAATACTGGCCAGGCCCTGTGCAACGGCGATCCCTGCATCAACGCATCTATCGAGAAAAATCCGGGCTATCCCTTCTTCATTCCAGGCCTGGCCGGCCGCCGCCCGCCAAAGCCTCCGCTTGACACAGTGGATGACGGCGGCCTGCCGCGCCACATCATCGTTAACGGAACGGCAGTCTCAAACGAGTCCAGGCTTGACTTCAGCAAGGAGCTTATCACAGCCACTGCAATAGCTCTCCCTGAAGAAGGAACACCTGCCGAGCGGGCAGCCATGGCGTATCATGCCAATCGCACGCATCCGAGCTTCAGGACAGACGGTACCCCGGCCAATTTCTTCACCAACGGCCTGCCGCCTGCACCTGGTGCGCCATATGCAGACCCCTGTGTGGACGACTTCGGGAACGCTGCCGGCAGGCCGCGCAACTACTCAGCAGCGGTCATCCAGCTTGACATCATAATGAACAAGGTGGGCTGGCACTTCCCGCAGTCCCGCATCATCACGCTGTGGGGTGATGTTGCCGCTACATTGAACGGAACAAGACCGCCTGAGCCGTTCTCTATCCGCGCCAACACCAACGACTGCATCACCTTCAACCACACCAACCTGGCACCCAAGGTCTATGAACTGGACGATTACCAGGTGAGGACGCCCACAGATGTTGCAGGACAGCACATCCACCTGGTTAAGTTCGATGTCACTTCCTCTGACGGGTCAGCCAATGGATGGAATTATGAAGATGGCACCTTCAGTCCTGGTGAAGTGATCGAGCGCATCCAGGCGATCAAGAATGGAAGCTGGACACCAGTTCAGGGAGGTCCGGATAAAGAGGATCTTGAGCCAAAGCCTCATCCTTTCTTTGGTGAGAGCATCGGAGGACTAAGCGCACTTGGAGCACAGACGACTGTCCAGCGCTGGTTCGCTGATAATGTCCTGAATAACAAAGGAGAGGACAGGACGCTTCGCACCGCTTTCTCACACGACCACTTCAGTCCCTCCACAATCCAGCAGGCCGGGCTCTACGCAAGTATTGTGGTCGAACCTGAGAATTCGATCTGGCGCAACCCTGAAACAGGAGAGATATTCGGCACCCGCTTTGATGGAGGACCTACAAGCTGGCGGGCCGACATCCTGACCAAGAACCCAAAAGACAGCTACCGTGAGTTCGTGTTCCTGTTCGCCGACTTCCAGCTTGCCTATCAGGCCGGAGGGGGTGTGGATGCTCAGGGCAACCCCATACCCGACCCTGAGAATGTGATCAACCCGCCCGCAAGAGAGGAAGTCGGTCTGCCATTCGTGGTTGCCAAGCCTGAGGAATGTCCGGGCGGTGTTCCGCTGCCCTGTCCAGAGGCAGTCTCTGCTGACGATGTGGGCACGTTCTCGGTAAATTACCGCAATGAACCGGTTGCACTGCGCGTGCTTGATCCTGCCCTGGCAGATGCCATGAACATCTCTGGTAAACAGGCCGCCGGCCTTGCTGGGGATCTGTCGTTTGCCTTCCAGTCAAGAACCGATCGTGCCATACCCCAGCTCAACACACGGCTCGGGGATACCCCGTACCCGCCGCTGACAGGTGATATACAGCCGGGAGATCCGTTCACGCCGCTCATGAGGGCATATGAGAATGATAAGGTACAGATACGCGTGGTGACCGGCGCCCATGAGGAGGAGCACAGCGTCAATGTCCACGGCATAAAATGGCTGCAGGAACCATCATATCCTGACTCAGGTTTCCGCAACTCACAGGTGATGGGCATTGATGAGCAATTTGTGTTCATAGCACCGCTTACGCCGGATGTACGCCGACTGGTCTTTACAGACTATCTCTACGAGATGAGTTCAGCGGTTGATGGCCGCTGGAACGGGATCTGGGGATTGCTGCGGGTCTATCTCCCACCGCAGATGGACCTGCTCAGACTGCCCAGTAACCCGCAGATCCCGGTGCGCATAGGTAACCCGGGCGATTTTATCCGCGGTTGTCCAAAAACGGCACCAGTGAGGGCTTTCGATATCACCGCTGTCTCGGCCCAGCAGGCGCTGCCAGACGGAACCCTGGTGTATAATCCCCGCACGAACCAGGGCGGGAGGCTGCACGATCCCACCGCGATCATCTATGTCAGGACAGAAGATCTGGATGCTGCAGGCAGACTGAAAACCGGCGTGCCAGTCGAACCGCTCATCCTGCGGGCAAATGCAAACGATTGCATCGATCTAACCCTGAGGAACAATCTGCCTGCAGTGCTCCCCGACCTGGCAGGTTTCAATAACCTGCCGATGATAGTTGAGAACTTTAATGCCAACCAGGTTGCCCCTTCAAGTCACGTTGGACTGCATCCGCAACTGGTCGCTTTGAGCGTGGGAAGAGATGGAAGAGATACAGGGGCAAACGTGGGAAGAAATGACCTCCAGACCGTAGCACCTGGTGGTGTAAGAACATACCGCTGGTATGCAGGTGACATAAAGCTGGATCAAGGCAGGCTGGTCGCAACGCCAATCGAATTCGGTGCAACCAACCTGATGTCCTCAGATCCGATCAAGCACAGCAACAAGGGCGCTATCGGTGCGCTGATCATCGAGCCGCAGGGTGCGACCTGGGTGGAAGATGTGAATTCACGCGCCTCGGCAACAGTGACTTTACCCCGCCTGCTCTTGAAAGGTGCATACTCAAAGGAAACAGTGACTGCCAGTGGCCCGAGCTTCCGGGAGTTTGTTATCCTCTTCCAGGATGATCTGAACATGCGGCGGGGCGACGGACTGGGTTCTCCCGTGCCTCCTCTTGGTGCAGAGGAAGATGACCCTCTAGATCCAGCGCACTCAGGACAGGTCGGGATAAACTACCGTACAGAGCCCCTCTGGAAGCGCATGGACTACGACCCTGCCCAACCTCCTGGATTCACGCGCACCGTTGATTTCACGAACGCACTATCCAACACCCAGGTGGGTGGCGAGGATCCCGTGACGCCTGTCTTCATGGCCGAGGCGGGGACCCCGGTCCGCTTCCGTGTACTCAATCCAGGGGGACACGGGCACAGTCCCGTCTTCCAGGTTCACGGCCATATATGGGAGCGTGAGCCTTACACAGATAGCTCTACAAAGATCGGGGACAACCCGCTCTCACAGTGGATAGGGGCCCAGGAAGGTATCGGGCCCTCGGACCACTTCGATATGGTACTGAAGAATGGGGCCGGAGGCGCATTCAATGTCACGGGAGATTATCTCTACCGAAGCCAGGGGCCGTCCTTCAGGTTCGATGGCGGACAGTGGGGCATCTTGCGCGTGACACCGGTCAGCACTATTCCACCCGTTTTACCAGACGGAGGAGTTATTCATGGCACTAAATTCAACGATCTTAACAGCAATGGAATAAAAGATCAGGGAGAGGAAGGTCTTGCCGGCTGGACCATAAAACTGACAAGAGCTGATAGATCTACAGCGGATGTTGCTGATCGGTTCGCTATTACTGATGATAATGGCAACTACAGCTTTACAAACCTGGCACCCGGAGCCTACATAGTATCCGAAGTACGCCAGCCAAAATGGGCTCCGACCACTCGCCCTGCCCGTTCAGTACGCCTGGGAGAAAATGAGATCGTTGTAGTGGACTTCGGGAACAGGAGGGTATAAAAATCCTTCCTGTTCTTCCAGGATAATATCAACCTCAGGAATGGAAGCAATGTAGCATATGAAAAACAGAAAGCAATACAAATATCAAAGCAAAAAAGCTGAAGATCCAGTCGCAATTGAAGGAAAATATAAGAAGAAAATAGAGATGATCCTCATCATCTCTATCCTGGCGCTTATAATCTCCTCTTCATTCATATTCGTCAACCGCGCTGAAGAATCTACAAATGGAATTGCAGTTGAGTTCACAACACGGATACTTGACGATGACAGCGGCAGCGACCTGGAAGAGAAACATCTTGTGGCAGGAAAAGAAGCTCTGCTCACATTCAGGCTCAAAAACAATAAGACAGGGGAACCCATCTCCGGCCTCTCCCCTGAGATCAGCTTCTATATACCAGGTGAAGATGATGATAGCGAGCACAAACACTTCGATGGTTTCGATAATGAGCTGAACCTGGCAAAGCTCCAGCTCTTTGTCCTTAATAGCAAGAAAGGCACGATCGAGGTGCTTGATACCTTCGGTAGCTACGACCCCAGGCCCCGGCCTATACAGAACATGGGGCTCATGACCTCAAAGCTCATAGCGCTCAGGGGCTCACCCGGACAGAAGGTAGGAGATATGGTGGCAGGGAGATACGGGGATTACCTTTATGCCACCATGCCCAATGAAAACCAGGTTGCAGTGGTCAACACCATCAGCCAGGATGTGATAAAATATATCGATGTCGGCGCCGTGCCAGGCCTGATGTTCCTCCAGCCACGGAGCAGGTACCTCTGGGTAAGCAACGAGGGCGGAAGCAGTGTCAGCATAATCGATACTGAAAATAACACCCTGGTAAAAACAATGGCAACCGGAAAGGGCTACCATGAGGTAGCCTTCTCTCAGGAGAACGCCTATGTAACAAACAACCAGAGCAATACGGTCTCGGTGATCAGGCTCAACGACCTCACAAAGATAGGGTACACAAGAGTGGAGGAAGAACCCTATGGGATCGACTATTCAAATGCAAGTAATGAGATATATGTCACAAACAGGCACTCAGGTACAGTCGCTGTGATAGACCCAGGAACCCATAATATCAAAAAACGTATTCCGCTGAGCCCTGGTATAGAGACTATCAGGTTCTCGCCTGATGGGCGCCGCGGGGTAGTGCTCAATAAATATGAAGACTCAGCCTACATAATCGATGCTGAAACGGGCAGCCTTATAAAAACCGTGAGAACAGGAGAAGCACCAGACTCTGTTGTGTTTATGGAGGAGTACGCTCTGATACGCAACACCTACAGCAGTGATGTGACCTACATCAGCATGATCGACCCTGATGTATCTAATAACGAGCTTGTTGGAGGTCAGCCTCCTTTTTATGGAAAAAAGCACAGCATTATAACCAGTCCCTATGGCGATGAGGCAGTGATAACAAGCCCGGGAGATAACAGGATATACTTCATGCACAAGATGTACGGCCATCCAATGGTCATGACCTCAGCGGCCGTAGAATATGGTTCAGATACTGCAGCCATAGTCGAGAATAAAATACATGAGACAGTACCTGGTACATACCAGCAGTACATCAAACTCGATAGAGATGGCGCCTATGATATAGTATTTAGAACCCAGAGAATTAATGCCACATTCAGAATAGATGTTCTGCCTGACCATCGGATCGGGCTTCTGACTACAGCACTATTCAACAGGACATTCATACCAGGAAGAGCCTCAGTCCTGCAATATCGCATAGCAGATAGAAGAACAGGGCTGCCAGAAGAGAACCTGACAGACCTGGTATTTATTATTATCAAACCGTCGACAGGTAAAGGAACATGGACAAAACGATTATCCTCAAAATACACAGGGAGCGGGATATATGAGGCAGAGGTAACATTCCCTGAGGAAGGGATGTATATGGTCACTCTGGCCTCGGGTGCTCTTGGCAATAGAGGATACGATACGACATACGACTACGTGACAGTGAGAAATTGATGATGAGTAATTTAATGATTAATAACGAAAAAAAAGTCTTATATCAGAGAATGACATTTTAAGTATAGAGATGTGGGTTTGCAAGTATTGTTAAAAAATGAAAAACTATAATTGCAAATTAATATGTAAATTTATAATAAATCATTAGATTATAAATTTACATCAATCAAATATCTTTATATTAAATAAAGAACGTCTCTAAAATAGGAGGAGTTAGTATTATGAAAACAGGTGAAGTGAGAAAAGGTATTTTCGATGTATGGGCTGATAGCTATACGGCTGTTGCAAAAATGTGGGAGGACACCTATGTAAATCTGTACAAACCGTGGATTGAATCTACAGGGGAACTGGTTGAGAGGGCGGCTGAACTCCCAAAAGAGGCTGAACCTGAGAAGTATAGGGAATTTTATGATGAATGGATGAGGATGTACCAGAACACCTTTGGTAGATTATATCCGATCCCGACCAGGGTACCAGATAGAGAGGCGCTTGAGAGATTAGCGGCCAGTGCAGAGGATCTGGGTAACCTCTTCAGATCCTGGGCTACCGAGCTTGAGGAGAACACCAAAAAGACCGGGGAGCTGCTCATGGGCGAGCCTGATCCTGAGAAATATAGAATGTCCTATGATATGTGGATGAGGTCGTATGGGAAAATACTCGATGATTTCCTTGCCCTGCCAGCCAGAGAAAGTACAAGGGAGATATTTGAGAGTTATACAGGCATGCCGAATATCTACTTAAGAAATTTTGCGCAGGTATCAAAACTCTGGAGAGATACTTATAGAGATATATACTGGCCGATGGTTGATTCCATGATGAGGCTTACCGGAAGAATGACAGAGATCTCAAGAGGAGGCGCAAGCCCAGAGGCCTACAGGGAATTTTATAATCAATGGATGGATATGTACAGGGAGACCTACAGCGGGTTATTTAATGTTCAGGCCATGAGACCCTCAAGGGAGATGCTTGATAATTTCTTGCAGAGTACAGATATCTACCTGAACATGTATAAATCCTGGATGACTGCACTTGAAAAGATGTCAGAGAGGACTATGGATCTATCAAGGCGCACCGCTGATCCAGAGGCGGTTCGAGAATTTTACAGTACATGGACGAAGATGTACGAGAGGGCTTTTGATGATTTCTTCAAGAATATGCCCATGATGGGCCCGATGAGACAGATGATGGAGCCTGTAAAGAATTCAGCCAGGATATATGCAGATACGTTTGCCAGCATGGCAAACATGTGGATGAGGCCACCTCCCAGTCCAGCAAGCCGGGTTTAGATATGGATGAAAGACCAAGCTTTGAATACACACATGAATTTTTTGATCTGTGGTTAAAGACATACGAAGCTACCACTGGCAGGTTACTTGAGATACCTGCCGTGGGGCCTGCACGTGAGAGAATTGAAAAACTGGCGAAGAATGCCTCTGTCTCTGTTAACCTCTATACGGCATGGATGGAATCTGTTATCAATTTCCAGAATGTGTTCATGGAGGCCATGCGCAGGATGGGTGAGAAGATGCTGGTAGGGGCAAAGGGAGAGATCATTCCCGATCAATATAAAGATTTTTATAGTATCTGGATTGAAACATACAGCGAAACGTTCAAAGAATTCCTGAAAACAAGTCATTTCTCTTCAGATATGGGAACGCTAATATCGTATTACATGGAATTCATGCAAAATAACCGGGAAATGCTTGAGGAAAATTATCTCAAGCCATTGAACTTTATCCCAACAAAAAGCGAGATCGATGATATAAACTATGAAGTGTATTCTATTAAGAAAACAGAGAAGGATTTAGCCAGACAGGTCAAAAAGCTCTCAGAGAGTACAAGAGACCTCCCTACAAAGACTGATATCGATAGTATAAACCAGGAGCTTCAGTCCCTCAGGAGAATAGTAGATGATTTAACCAGGAGAACCGGGGGAGGGATATGAGCACACCTGCACCTGCACCTGCATCTGCACCTGTAACACCTGCGTACACGTACGCAACTGACTTAATAGAAGATACCAGAAGATTCGTAAAAGGAATAGAGATATTGCTGGAACATCCTGATGAGATCACCGTGGCAACAACGCCTCATGAGGTAGTCTACACAGAAGATAAGATGAAACTTATGCATTATATCCCCACGGTAGAGAGACCGTATCCAGTTCCTGTATTCATAATATACGCATGTGTGAACCGCTACTATATCCTGGACCTGCAGCCTGAGAAAAGCGTTGTAAGGAAGCTGCTTGATGAGGGTCTTGATGTCTATATTATTGACTGGGGATACCCATCAGGCTCTGATCGATACCTCACGCTTAACGACTATGTGGAGGGCTACATAAATAATGCCGTGGACAAGATCAGAGAGTTATCAGGATCTGATAACGTTACGCTCTTTGGCGTATGCCAGGGAGGGACAGTCTCTGCTATGTACGCCACACTGCACCCTGAGAAGGTGAAGAACCTGGTCACTTTAGTGACGCCTATAAATTTTGATACTGATAAAGGACTTCTTCATATCTGGGCAAAAGCACTTGATGTGGACAGAGTCGTGGATTACTATGGCATAGTGCCAGGGGACCTGTTGAATATAGGGTTCCTGCTAACAGACCCGTTCAGACTTCTGATTGATAAATATGTAGGCATGTTTGAGCGACTCGAATGCAAAACTGGTGATAAAGAATGTCAGCGCAGGAACGAAGAGATCATCAAGAATTTCCTTCGAATGGAGAAATGGATATTCGATAGCCCTGGACAGGCAGGCGAATCATACCGGCAGTTCATCAAGGATCTATACCAGAAGAATCTCCTCATCAAGAACGAGATGATGCTCGACGGGAAGAGGATTGACCTGAGAAAGATAACCATGCCCCTGCTTAATGTCATGGCCGAAACCGATCATCTGGTTCCAAACGAGGCAAGTCTACCGCTGGCAGACGCTGTATCGAGTGAGGACAAAGAGACACTTGTCTTCCCGACAGGACATATAGGTATCTTTGTTGGCTCCAAATCCCAGAGAGAGGTCGTTCCCAGGATCGCAGAGTGGCTAAAACCAAGATCTCTTCCTGAAGGAGCACATGAGAAAGGTAGAAGAGCAAGGGGAAAAGCAAGGGGGAGAAAAGGATAAGACTTAAAGACAAAGTTGCAATAATTACCGGAGCAGGAAGCGGTATTGGCAAAGAGACTGCACTGCTGTTTGCCCGGGAAGGGGCAAGTATAGCCACCATTGGAAGGACGCTTGAGACGATAGAAAAAGTTTGCAATGAGATAAACGAGAGTGGAGGAAGGGCAATCTGTGTCAGAGGGGATGTCACAAGTAGAGAAGACCTGAGGAGATTTGTTAATGAGGTTATCAATAGATTCGGGAGAATTGATATTCTAATAAACAATGCAGGTATTAATCAGGATGCTCTGGTCACGAAAATGACTGAGAGGCAGTGGGACAGCGTTATCAATGTAGATCTTAAAGGGGCTTTTAATTGCATCCAGGCAGTAGTTGATGTTATGACCAATCAGGGAAGTGGTGTAATTATCAATGCATCCTCTATTGCAGGAATATATGGCAATATCGGGCAGGTAAATTATGCCTCAGCCAAGGCCGGGTTAATTGGACTGACGAAGACCCTGGCAAAAGAACTTGGAAGGAAAGGTATAAGGACCAATGCAGTAGCTCCTGGGTTTGTAGAGACTCCTATGACCGAAAAGGTGCCTGAAAAATTTATTAAAATGATGATAGAAAAAACACCCCTCCGCAGGCTGGGCGAACCCATGGATGTTGCGTATGCATACCTGTATCTTGCATCGGATGAGGCGAGGTTTGTCAATGGGGCAGTGCTCGGCGTGGATGGAGGACTGGTCATATAATGCACCGGTCATCGTGCTGGACATTATATCTGATATGTTAAAGTAGGTGGGAATAAAATGAATAAAGTAGTTATTGTATCTGCAACAAGAACTGCAGTAGGAAAATTTGGGGGAACTCTTAAGGACATGCTGGCTGGGCAGCTCGGTTCAGTGGTATTGAAAGATGCCCTGAAACGGGTTGATCTTGATCCTGGTGAAGTGGATGAGGTCATAATGGGAAATGTGATCGCAGGCGGCCAGGGCATGAATGTAGCAAGACAATCCTCGATCTGGGCAGGGATCCCGGATAAGGTGCCGGCCTATGCTGTGAACAAAGTATGCGGCTCTGGTTTGAAATCTGTTGTCCTTGGTGCCCAGTCCATAATGCTTGGTGATCAAGATATTGTCCTTGCTGGCGGGGTAGAGGCCATGTCAGCATCAGTGTATGCGCTTAAGAAAGCCCGCTGGGGAATAAGGATGGGGAATGATGAAGTTATAGACACGATGGTATACGATGGATTATGGGATATCTTCAAGAATGTACATATGGGAATAACGGCAGAGAATATAGCCGAGAGGTACAACATCTCCAGGGAGGAGCAGGATGAATTCGCTGCAAATAGCCAGAGTAAAGCAGAAGCTGCGATCAAGGCAGGTAAGTTCAAAGAGGAGATTGTTCCGGTAACAGTTCCACAGCCAAAGGGCGAACCGATAGCCTTTGATACAGATGAGTTTCCCAGGTTCGGTACGACTGCAAGCGTTTTATCCAGACTGAAACCAGCATTTAAAAAGGGCGGTACAGTAACTGCTGGCAATTCATCAGGTGTTAATGATGGGGCTGCTGCTGTTGTCTTGATGTCTGAACAAAAAGCAAAAGAAAAAGGACTAAAACCCATGGCAACCATCGTAGGCTACGGGTACTGTGGCATTCATCCTGAGATAATGGGTATGGGGCCTGTTTGTGCAACCAGGGTAGCCCTTAAGCGCGCGGGTTTAACCATGGATGATATCGATCTGATAGAGGAGAATGAGGCCTTTGCAGCGCAGTCCATTGCGGTCGATAGGGAACTGGGGTGGGATGTAAATAAAGCTAATGTTAACGGCGGCTCTATAGCCCTCGGGCATCCAATAGGATCCACAGGTTCAAGGATATTGGCCACACTTCTGTATGAGTTAAGAAGAAGGGACGGTACATACGGCCTTGCAACCATGTGCATTGGCGGGGGCATGGGTATTGCGGTGGTAGTAAAGAGGTAGGTAGTATGGGAAAGAGAGCACATTTGGAAGGTAAAGTCGCCCTGGTTACAGGGGGCTCAAGGGGGATCGGAAGGGCGATTGCTTTAAGACTGGCAGAAGAGGGCGCAGATGTTGCCATTAATTACCAGTACACTAAAGAGCAGGCTGAGGAGGTATCAAAGCTGATAGACCAGATAGGTACGACAGAGGAGATTATTAAAATATCCCAGATGATAGATCAGATGGATACTAAAGAGCATGCAAAGGAAGTATCAAAGCTGATAGGATCTATGGGCAGGCATTCCTTCATCTGTCAGGCGAACGTAAGTGATATCGAGCAGGTGTACAGGATGAGGGATGAGGTTATCAGGCAGTTTGGTAAAATCGATATACTGGTTAATAATGCAGGAATAACCAGGGATAAATCTTTTATCAAAATGACTCCACAGATGTGGTCAGAAGTACTATCTGTGAACCTGGATGGAACCTTCCACTGCACTAAAGCGGTTATAGATGGTATGCTTGAGATGAAGTATGGCAGGATCGTGAATATATCCTCTGTTATCGGGAGGATGGGCAATTTCGGACAGGCGAACTATGCAGCTTCAAAGGCAGGAATAATAGGCCTCACCCAGACGCTGGCAAAGGAATTCGCTGGAAAGGGTATAACTGTAAATGCAATAGCGCCAGGATTTATAGAAACCGACATGGTGAGGTCAGTTCCTGATGAAGTAGTGAAAAAAATCCTGGAGAAAATACCTGTTGGAAGGCTGGGTAAGCCGTCAGAGGTTGCAGGGGCAGTGGCCTATCTTGCCTCAGAGGATGCTGATTACATAACAGGCCAGGTTATAGATATGAACGGAGGGCTGTATATCTAAGAACTAGTCCTCCTGATGTTGGATATCATAGTAGTTAAAGTAGGGTGAGCTGTGTAAATCAACCACAGAGGACACGGAGAGCACAGAGAGTTGTGGTTTTTACTCTGTGTCCTGGTATGGAGCCCATCCAATAATTCAATACATATTTGTATAGCGAGATAATGGGACTGCAGATGAACATGGGTGAATGCAGATAAGAATTCAATAAATTTATACGCTCGAACTGTTATCCTTATTATGGATTTAAAGCCTCTGGTTATGGTTTTGTGTATATTTAACCGCAGATAAACGCAGATGAACGCAGATAGGAGGAGCCATCGGATACCTGGAAAAAGGTTGCTAAGGGCTAGATGGATAGTCTCAGAATTATGCAACCGCATATGAGCGCAGATTAATCATTCCCGAAAAGCAATTAATGTATAAAAATTATAAACCTTTTATCTGCGTTTATCTGCGTTCATCTGCGGTTTAATTATCTATAAAACCCTGGTAACTTTTTATTCTTATCCGATTCGGGCTGATGAGTTCGTTTAAGTTAGTTTTGAGTTCGTTGTTAATCGTCTTTTTTATCTAAGACTTCCGGCAAAATACTATAGTTAATTGGAGGCGAAGGAGGAACAAATATTCCTCCTTCCACTATCCCACTCCCCAATTGGGCCTCCATCCTTGTTCACCACGCATCTTTTTACTTTACCTGCTTTCTGTGCCTCCCAACCTACCATGTGTCTATTTTTCGCAGGACTGGACTAAAAATAGACAATTCTAATTCTGTAACTGCCAGTATTTATACTTGCCTGTGACTGGAATATAATGTTTATTCATTAGAAAACATTATATTCCTTTGGATATATAGGGTAAAATAATGGCAATTGGTTTTGTATTAATAAATGTTTCACCTGGCTCGGAAAAAAAGGTTTTTGATATCATGATAAAATGGGATGAGATACAGGAGTTATATCCGCTGTTCGGTGATTATGATCTTATTGCAAAAATACAGGCGCCTGATTTTGAGGCACTGAGCGATATCGTGGTTAATAAGATAAGGGCTTTAAAAGGAGTAACTGAAACAAAAACCCTGACAGGGGCGAAATTTTAGTTAAAGGTTAAAAAAATCTGGATGCCAGGGTGGATTTTACCTCACACATCTCTTTAAACCCGCAGAACCCACATGGCGCATCTTCTGGTCTCTCAGGCATAGAACCATTCTGGATCTTTTTGATCTTATCCCTTATCTGCAGGACTTTCCTGCGCTCGTGCCGCTTTATTGTGATCTCTCTTACCTTGCCCCATCTTGCGTATTCGACAAAACCATGCTCAACTACAGTGTTATGCTTCTCCTCAACCAGCATGGCGTAGGCGGTCAACTGGAGCCTGTCGCTCTGCCATACACCATTCTCAGGCATGCTGCCTGTTTTTATTATCGAGGGAGTGAGCATATCGCCTATTTTTACAAGCTTATCAGGGCTGCCGGCCAATCCGAATTTCGGAGAGTGCAGTAGAGGCTCGATCTCAACCGATCTGATAGCATAAAAATCACCATTTGAAGGAAGATTAGAACATATATCTTCAAGACATGAGCGGACATTTGATACAGAATTCGACAGAGTATCGTCATCTATTCCAGCCAGCTCTGCCCGATAAATGATGCGGATCTCGTTTGATATCCGGTTAAGTTCATCGCTCAGGATAGTTAATCTGTCCTCTCTATTGAAAGCAGATTCATATACCAGAGCAAGCTCTTTAAATATTATGCGCTCCAGGTATTGTGGGGTGGCATCTTTTATAAGATTATGCCCTCGATTTGTAAAATAGCACATTCTGGGACACTTAAGGTACAGTGTTAGATCCGAGACCCTGATCATACACTGCATAATGTGCCATGAACATTTAAAAATATTGCTTTTACAAAAAAGAAGGCTACCTCTTATGGATAGCCTGTACAAAAATTTTAGATTTCTCCAGTCGTATTCATCCGGTTCAGGCAACAGCAGCAGCAATCTGGTTAACATATTCATTGATCGACATCTGCGGTAGAGCAAATAGTTTATCTGTTGCTTTAAATTTAGCTGGAGAGCCATAGCTGCTATAAGCATCCCTGAGCCAGTTTAGATGCTGCTCATCCTCTCTCAGGGCATATTCATGAGCCGACCTTGCACTATCACTCTTGGCAAACTGTATTCCCTGGCGATGGGTTTTAATTTCCATTAATTCATTGATCATTAGATACTCTAATGGACTGGTTTTAGGATCCATCAGTGATTCCAGCATTGCAACATGTATGTTCTCAATTGCAGTTACTATATTAAGAAGTCTGCGTGAATCCTCAGACGGCATCATTCTCCTGAATAGATGATACTCATCTCTAAGCTGTACATCATTTGCCAGAACAGTATGTACATTGACAAAGCTCTCTACAGGTACTGTATCTTTGCTCAGGGATTGTTTAATTATATCGTCAGTCGGAATAAACTGTTTCTCAATAGGCCTGCCTTCCCTGATTTGAATAGCACCCTTTGTGATTTCTTCAGGTCTTGCTCCCATCTTAGGTGCGGCGCCAGCTCCGAAGCTCTCCATTATCCTACTGATAACACCGCCTTCTGCTCCCATCCGGGATGCACTATCAGAAAGCAGTTTCATTTGAGTAAGATGGTCTAAAAGTATGTAATCGTAAGTACTTTTACAGATATCGTTTGTCTCTAATTGGCCAGCCTCTGAGAATGCCTGAATTGCAGTCATCTGCAGGGCTAATGCCGATTCCATGGGGGTCATATTAGGATCTACTACTGATCCTAATCTTGAAAGATGCTCTTCCTCCTGAAAGCCAATCCTGGTACATAATTTTTGCAGATCCTTATCCTCGATCATACCCAGGGCCTTATGGTAGCTCAACCACTGGAATTGCTCAACTGCATAACCGGAACTCAGTTTGACCATCTCCATAGGATCAGCCCTGTCTTTACTTACTGAACTTAAAGTCCAGTTATTAATCTCCTCTCTGATTTTATTAAAATCTCCCAATTCGTTTATGAATTGCGCCATATTATCACTCCCTATTTAAGGGTATGTTACTATGCTATATATAAATGATGGTTACTGATTAACAATTGCTGGCTTACCCAATTGATCTGGAAAAACCAGAGTAATACCATCACATTAAAAAATAAATAATTATATATTTTAATGATATTACTCTTTTATTCATAACTATATTAAGATAGTTCCTCTTTTATCTTCTATATAACAGTGCTGCTATGCCCAGTATACCAGCGATCGGGAGCAGTATGCCAAGTGGGAATTCTGGTATTGATGTTACAGGTACAGATGGCGTCGCAGTGGCAGTCGCAGTGGCTGTTACAGTTACTGTTACCTCAGGCTCAGACGGCTTTTCACGGATCTGACCGCGGATCTCGCCTCCAGGATTCTGCTCGGTATGCACATTGACATATGTTTCACCGGTTCTCATGGCATCTATTAGCTCGCCCAGGGACTGTCCTTCGAGCGGGCCGACCAGATCATCAGCAGTTATTGTACCTTCTGCAAGCACTCCATCGAATCTGCCTGGGATCAGAACAGGCGGCGGTGTACTGGGATACAGCCATGCGACTATTGGACCATTTACCCCTGCTGCGCCAAGATGTATGTGCGCCATAGATACGTTCTCGATGTTTGTTACATTGAGCCTGTAACTCAGCTCTGTGCCATCTTTACTGAGCTCGAAGTGGGCCTGACCCTGTGCCTGGGTATCTACAGGTGGCACTTCCTCATCACCCGAGAGATGTGTTGCAAAATTGCGATTATCTGGCGCTGCGGACGCACTTAACGCTGGTGCAATAAGCATTACCAGTATAAGTGCAACTAAAATATTCTTTCCACTCACTATTTAAACCCCCCTTATATTGGTTACAATACTTATGTAGTTAATATCTATAATAATTTTCTATCTGCAGGAGACATATGAATAAAAAAAGAAAGGTGATATAAATCACTTTTCTCTTCTATATAACAGTGCTGCTATGCCCATTATACCAGCGACCGGGAGCAGTATACCAAGTGGAAATTCTGGGATCGCTGTCTCAGCCCTGATCTGGCCTCGGATCTCACCTTCTGGATTCTGCTCTGTATGCACATTGGCATAGGTCTCACCAGCCCTCATAACATCCATTAGCGCATTAAGAGACTGTCCTTCAAGCGGACCGACCAGATCATCAGCAGTGATTGTACCTTCTGCAAGCACTCCGTCAAATCTGCCCTGAATCACCGCAGGTTGTGGCTCGTCGGGATACAGCCATGCAACTACTGGACCGTTCATCCCTGCTGCGCCAAGATGTATGTGCGCCATAGATACGTTCTCAATGTTTGTTACATTGAGCCTGTAGCTCAGCTCTGTGCCATCTTCATTAAGCCTGAAGGTAGCACGACCCCGAGCCAGAGTATCTACAGGTGGCACTTCCTCACCACCCAAAAGATGCGCTGCAAAGTTGCGATCATCTGATGTTGGCGGCGCACCGAATGTTGTCACCGTAGGTATACCTAATGCTGTGATCAATATAAGAGCAGCCAGTATACTCTTATTGTTAATGTTCATTGTTTCTCACCCCCCTTGAAATCTTGCTAAAATGAGTTATGTAATTAATTTCTATAACTACCTTTCTATCAATCCATAAGGGTGGTTATCAACGCCTACCCAAAATCATTGGTAACTTCTTTCGTGCTGCGGAAACACTAAAAAATAATGAGCCATTGTAGGTCAACAAACACTTATATTGTTGGGTACCTCCATTCCTCACAAAGCTTCTTTTATGCTGAAGACATATATCGAGGTATTGGGTGAAATGTCACCTGATAAAAGGGGGGAGAAATGATGGTTATTAACATGGACCATGTCCAGATAATGAGAAACGAATTTTTCAACGCATTGGAGGGTATTTTCCCTGCTATTGCAGTGGGAAAAACACCTCATGAGGTGGTAGATGAGGACAGGCGGTTAAATTTTAAGCTTCTTCGGTATGCAAAGGAAAAAGATAAAGGGAGAATTTTACTCGTTATTCCACATATAATAAACAGACCTTATATCCTTGATCTCAATGATGATGTCAGCGTTATAAGAGAGTTCATTGAATGTGGCTTTTCAGTGTATATGCTTGATTGGGGCTATCCAACAGTGGAACAGAGAGATGTCTCCTTTTCAGATTATGTACAATATCTGGACAAAGCGGTGGATATTATATGTAAGGAGAGAGGGATAAAAGCAGTCTTGGCCCTGGGATACTGCACAGGCGGCATAATTTCCCTCATGTATACCTCTTTATATCCTGAGAAAGTGGAGCGGCTTATCCTGATGGCAACTCCGGTGGATTTTTCCATGTGGTATGATCCGAGGATACTGTGGGCAAAGATGCTTAACGTGCGCGGTATCGTGTCTCTTTTTGGCAATTTTCCCGGCGAGTTAGCTGTCATTTTTGGCCGCAATCTGTTTATGCACTATTTTCCATTTTTCTCTATTAGCCCGCAATTCAATAGAGAGTTTCGAACTTATGAGACGTGGCGGGATGCTTTAAGAACGAATAGATGGTTCATTGATACGCCGATGGTACCAGGCTCTACCTATGTTCAATTTATTGAGGATTGCTACCAGCACAATCTGCTCATCAATAATAGGATGAGTATTGATTCTCAGCTCATCGACCTGAGAAGAATTCGCAGCCCCCTACTTAATATACTGGCTGAATATGACCATCTTGTTCCTCTATCATCAGGAAAAGCGCTAAAAGATGTCTATTCAGGGAAGAGTTATGAGGAAATCGTCTTCCCTTCCTCTCATATCGGTCTTTCTGCGAGCAGGGATGCACACTTGAACCTGTGGCCGAAAGTATGCGAATGGTTAAGGACGGGCTGATTGACATGTATAATCTTCGGTCATTCCCGCTCAAGCCTCTCTGACAGCAGCATGCTATTTACAGCAACTTCTTTTCTCCTGTCTTTACCCTCCATCAGTTCAAAGAAGGATACAGTCCTCTTGCCAGCTCTCCTGCGGCTGAAGAGTATCTGTCCGCCTCTCTCCATGTATGCCTTATACACATCCTCAAACTGCTCTTTTTCTTCATCATTTAGCTCGATTGTGGTTATGTTTCCCGATAACTGGTTAATAGCCTTAAGCACGTTGATCTCACGTACACGCTTAAGTTTATCTGCATCCTGCATATCATCGGTAACATAGACGCTCTGCTTTAATTGTGGCGACCATGCCACGGTCTTCTTCGTTATCTCGATAAACTCGATTGGAACATATTCACCAGGCTCAGGCTTTGCGAAATGTTTGATAAGATTATAGCTGGTATCGGACATAGTATAAATTATTACTTGACCTACCGATACTTATATATCGTTTTGGATGGTTGAAATTTTGCAGAGCAAAATCTGGGTGGTAGTTTAAATATTTTTAAATACAGATGCTATCACAGGAGCAACGCTTACAACGCTTACACCTTTATCTAAGGTATCTGTTGCAATAATCCCCCTCACTCCTGCCTTAAATAATTTCAGGATCGCACTGTTTGAGAGAACAGGATGCACACAGGCTGCAAACACCTCACGGGCGCCCTGGCTCCGCAGCAGGGATATCGTCTCTGCCATCGTCCCTCCTGTTGAGATGATATCATCGATAATAATTACATCCCGTCCCCTCACTTCGATACTCTTTGGCTTTATAGATACAGCCTCTTCACTGATGCGGGTTTTTTCAAGGAAATCATAATCAATACCTAAATTTGAAGCCGCACTTCTGGCCAGAGGGATGGCTCCATCATCAGGGGCTATAATAAGGGGATTTTTAAATTTCAGATTTTTTATATATTCACCAATCATCGGGGTTGCATCAAGGTTAACTGCCTCTGCATCAAAATAATCAAGGATACTCTGCGAGTGTATATTGATAGTAAAAACACGGTCGGCCTTAATTGCCCTTGCCATTGCACGGGCGCTTATCGGCTCGCCCCTCTTGAATCTTTTATCCTGGCGCGCATAACCCATATACGGAATGACCACATTGATCCTGGCTGCTTCGCTACATGCATCGATTAACTGGAGCAGCGAAATAAAATCTGAATCGCTCACCGTGCTCTGGATTATCGTGATATCATTAGCAACATCAAGATCATCCAGTATACGTGTGTATAATTCTCCATCAGGGAATCTCTTGTATTCACTGACAAGCAGATTATATTTTAATATTTCCGAGACTCTTCCTGCAAGCAATTGTGAAGCAGGGCCACCGATAATATTCAATGCAATACCTCACGCCTGTAATAGATAGAAAGAATATAAAGAACTATTGTTTTGGTTTAGACTGGCAGAGAATTATCTGGGCGGAAGGCTCACAATAGTGAACCAGAATTCTATGACCTGCTTTACTACTGCTATGAACTGGTCCAGGTCGATCGGCTTGATGATATAGCAGTTGGCATGGAGGTTGTAGCTCTTCAGGATATCCTTCTCTGCACTTGAGACGGTCAGGATCACAACCGGGATGCGCTTCAAATCAGGATCATTTTTAATCTCTTCCAATACCTCCTGGCCACTTTTCCTGGGCAGTTTCAGATCAAGCAGGATAAGATCAGGTCGAGGCACATCGGCATACTTGCCTTTCCTGTGCACGAAGGCCAGTGCCTCTACTCCATCCGTCACCACTGATAGATTACTGGGCACCTTACTTTCATCGAGTGCTTCCATCATCAGGCGTACATAGCCCGGGTTATCCTCAACCAGCAGGATCTCAGAGGTTCTATATCCTTCCATCATATTCAGGCTCTCTCACCTCTTCTCACCGGTATCGTGAAATAGAATGTCGAACCTTTACCGAGTTCAGATTCAGCCCATATCCTGCCGCCGTGGCGCTCCACGATCTTCTTGCAGATCGCAAGACCTATGCCCGTGCCCGGGTATTCGCTTGCTGCGTACTCGCGCTGAAATAACTGGAAAAGATGACCCATGAAATCGGGGGATATGCCTATACCGTTATCGCGCACTGAAAAAATCCATTCGTTCTCCCCTCTTTTTGCTGAGATATGGACGTGCGGCGGCTCTTCCCCTCTGAACTTTATTGCATTGCTGATCAGGTTCTGGAACAACTGAACCATCTGATTAGCATCAGCCGTTACAGTGGGCAGGGGATCATGTGTCACTGCGGCATTATTCTCCTCAATAGCCACCTTGAGATTTGCCACTGCCCTCTCAAAGACATCCTCGCAGTTTGTGGGCTCAAATGGTCTCCCGCGTGTGCCAACACGCGAGTACATAAGCAGGTCCTCTATCATTGTTTGCATCCGTGTTGCTCCATCTACAATATAGGTAATGTACTCACCAGCATTTTTATCTAACCTATCCCTGTAGCGTCTATCCAGGAGCTGGGTAAAGCCTGATATCATTCGCAGTGGCTCCTGAAGATCATGGGAGGCTATATATGCGAATTGCTCAAGTTCAGCATTTGAGCGCCGCAGTTCTTCCTCAACCCGCTTGCGCTCGGTTATTTCAGCCTGCAGGACCTCGTTGGTTTTTGTGAGCTCTGCTGTCCGTTCCCGAACACGTATCTCCAGCTCATCGTATGACCTGCGCAGCGCCTCTTCAGCCAGCCTGCGCTCTGATTCTGCACGATCTATAGCACCGCCGATGATGCGTGAAAGCTGCAAAACAACAATGCTGGCGATCGACACAGAGATCAACACCGACAGTGCTGCCCTCAGCACCTCATTTATAATTAAATCCAAGAACAGGCTATAAATAATCACCTCGATCAGGGCAACCACAAGTATTACAAGAAGAAAGTAGCGCAGCAGGAGCGCGCGCATTGATGGACCGACCAGCAACCGCAGGGGAAAGTGATCTGTAATCACCAGGATACCCGGACCTGCTGCGATTGCACTGCATACCAGTGCCATGCGATTAAGAATATCTCTGGTGCTGTTATTTCTCATAGTAATATGATATATTAAATAGATTAAAATGTTTATGGTTCTTCCTGAATCAACCCGGGCTTCTCACTGGTATTGTAAAGTAGAATGTTGAGCCCCTGCCTACCTCAGATTCAACCCAGATCCTGCCTCCATGGCGTTCCACAATCTTCTTGCAAATCGCAAGGCCAATACCCGTACCCGGGTATTCTTTCCCTGTATGCAGACGCTGGAATATCTGGAAAAGTCGATCGAAGAATTCAGGTGCTATCCCTATCCCGTTATCCCGCACAGAGAAAACCCATTCATTTCCCGCTCTTTTTACCGATATATGAACACGCGGCGGCTCTTCCCCCCTGAACTTTATTGCGTTGCTGATCAGGTTCTGGAACAACTGAGTCATTTGAGTGGAATCAGCCATTATAGCAGGCAGAGGGTCATGTGTCACTTGAGCATTATTTTCCCCGATAGCCATCTTGAGATTAGCTATAACCTGATCAAAGATGTCTTTACAACTGATCAGCTCAAACGGATTGCCGCGTGTCCCGACCCGCGAGTACGCCAGCAGATCCTCTATCATCCTCTGCATCCGTGTGGCACCATCCACGATATAATCAATGAACTCATAAGCATTCTCATCTAACCTGTCCTTGTAGCGTCTTGCCAGCAGCTGGGTAAAGCCTGATATCATGCGCAGCGGCTCCTGAAGGTCATGGGATGCCACATAGGCGAACTGCTCAAGTTCAGCATTCGAGCGGGCAAGCTCTGAAGCCCATCGCTCGCGCTCCTCCTCTGCTCGCTTGCGGTCTGTGATATCTTCTCCTGAACTGATGGTACCAGTGATATTGCCTGCTCCATTCCTCAATACAGCATTATGCCATGCAATTACTCTTTCCTCTCTACTCCTGGTCAGAACAGGATTTTCAAAAAATTCAACAGGTTCAATTTCCCCTGCCATCAATTTTACAAAACCAGCTTTTACTTCATCCCTGACTCTCTCTGGAAGAAAAGTTTCAAACCAGTTCTTGCCAACAATCTCGTGCTCATTATACCCTAAGATCTCACAGCACTTTCTATTTACAAGTACGACTTTTTGATCTGAACCTATAACTACGATCATAGCCCCTGCAATATCAAGGTACTTCTGCGCCTTATCCCTCTCTTTTCGCAGCTCCTCGTTGGTTCTTGCAAGTTCTGCTGTCCGCTCCAGAACCCGCACCTCCAGCTCATCATGTGCTTTGCGCAGATCATTCTCTGACCGCTCCAGTTCTCTGTTCAGATCGAGCAACCTTGTAATGGATTCCTGGAAACCGCGAAAGGTCATCTCAAACGGTGCCAGGCTCTCACAGAAGAACCCGGTTGCCTTCTTTGTGATCTCTGCGCTCTCTTGTGGTGTGAGCGCGCGAAGCAGGACCGCAGTCATAGCATCCTGGTGAACCGATGCCATGTGCAGGATGCCAAGCCCCTGGGCGATTGCCCTGCGCCCGAGCTCATACGCCTTCTCCAGGGCAGGTTCTCCCTTTCCTGCAAGATAGTCCTCCAGCGCGGATATGTACTGTTCCTTTATGTCATTCATTGCCCTCTTCCTGCCTTCCTGTATAGCGCACAACCAGCACCAGCGCGTCATCCGTCCCCCGGGCACACTGTGTCATGATGCGGTCTGCAATTTGCTGTGGCTGCTCGCTCAGGTCCAATCCTATCTCAAAGCCACTGCGAATGCCATCAGTGGCAAAAATCAATATATCGCCAGGCATGAGGCGAGTAACGGAGACCTTAAGCGGCGGGAGATGATAGCCTAACACCCCCCCGCGAAGCGGCAGGTTCTGCTGAGATACCTTCGCATCCGCCCGAAGCAGCACACCTTCAACATTTCCCACGCCCAGCCATACCATCGTGTTATCGAGCAGGTTGAGTGAGGCGATGCTCATCACAACCCCGCGCGTTCCCTTTAGTACTTCGTGACAGCGTCTGATTAATGAGATAACAGGCTCGCTGGCATGGATATCCAGCGTGTTGATTGCGATCCGTGAAGCTACAGCAGCCTCATAGCCATGTCCCAGCCCGTCCATCACAGCTATGAGCATACCGCCTGTGAACTGCTTGATTATGTGTCTGTCACCTGAAACACTCTGTCCAGGCGCTGCCATCATGGAGACACCCCACTCGATCAACATAGTGAATAGATATCGTTATTATATGATATTTGTTCTCACCATCGATTCATCTTTACCTTTACCTCAGCCATTTCTTCATCGTTACTGTCGTTCCACTGCCGACCTTAGAGGTAATTTCAAATTCATCCATCAGACGCTTTGCCCCTGGCAGGCCCAGCCCGAGACCACCTCCGGTTGAGTAGCCATCCTGCATTGCTAAATTGATGTTAGTGATTCCAGGTCCTTTATCACGGGCAATGATAATGATACCGCTCCTGCTGCCCTGCTGGACAATGCTCATAGAGATCTCACCGTGCCTGGCATATTGAACTATATTGCGCGCTATCTCAGATATAGCTGTGGCAATGACCACAAGGTCGGTGGATGAGAAGCCCAGCTTAGCAGCCAGCTCTCGCCCTTTCTGTCGGACGGTCACTATGTCATCTTCTGAGTGGATAGATACGCGTACTTCATCAGCCACGCCTGCTATCTCCTTTTGCTTGTATGCAGTGTTTGCAGGTATGCAAGGCCTTCTTCCAGGTCAAGTGCTGTCATCACGCCCTCCAGTTTCAGACCCAGTTGTACCATAGTGAACGCGACCTCTGGCTGTATCCCGACTATAATGGTCTCAGCACCGCGCAACCTGATCATATGTGCTATGGCGCGCAGTGTGCGGGTCGCAAACGAGTCCATCACATACAGCGCGGTGACATCTATGATGACCCCGCGTGAGCGCAGCTCGCCCACGCGTCTCACAAGCTCATCCCGCAGTTTTAAGAGATCCTCATCGCTCAGTTCAGACTGAACTGAAGCAATCAGATAATCGCCCTGCTTTAGAATCGGAACCAGCATTGATCATGGCACCTTATCCTTGCTGCTAATCAACCCTGTCTCTGGCCCTGTCCTGGTAACCCTATAACCCAGCAGCTGGTCTGCTACTTCGATGCCGCCCTGCAGGTCGCCTACTGTGTTCATCTTGCTCAGGTCAACACCAAGGGTCACCAGAGTCTGGGCGATCTCGGGTGATACACCCGTGACAACCACGGTTGCGCCCATGAGCCTGGATGCATCCACGGTCTGCACAAGGTGGTTGGCAACCTTGGAGTCCACGGACGGAACACCTGTGATGTCCATAACTACGACCCTTGCCCTGTTGGCACGTATGGCGCGCAGCAGTTGCTCTGTCAGTTGACGGGCGCGGAGGGAATCGATCAGACCGATAATCGGCAGGATGAGCAGCTTATCCCTGAACTGCAGCACAGGGGTTGAGAGTTCGCGGATGGCCTCCTGCTGCTGGCGGACGACCTTTTCACGCTCCTCGACGAACGCAAGCGCTACGACAGAGAGGATCTTATTGGCTACCGGTTCGTAGATGTCCAATGCTGCTGACAGCCGCTCCATATCGTGCTGATACCGCTCGAACAGGCTGCGCCCATATACATCACGCAGTGTGAGTAAACCACCGATGATCTGCTCTGTCGTCATCCCGCGCAGCACACCGCGCTCAGCCATGCGTGTGGCATAGGCCTGAGCGCCTTCATACTCACCTGTTTCCAGACAGACAATGCAGGTATCGTAGATCGTTATTGACTCAGTCTCAATCTCTTCCTGTGTCAGACCTGCAAGCAGACCCTTTCCCATCATCAGCTGCACCCACTGCTGCCGCAGAATCTCTCGCTTCTCACGGAAGTGGTCCACTAACTCGCGCAGAAGTGCATCACTTGATTCTGGTGTCGGCTTTTTAGTCTCTTCTTTATTCATTTTTCTAAAATTTTGCTCCCTTTTCTTAGATCTTTAATCATGATGATACGAATCGTTATCGTCATGATACAAATTTAGTACAGATTGTTTTTTCCCTATTTAATGTTACCGCTAGACCCTGCGGCTATAGATCAAAGTTTTTGAACGGGAGATGCGGATCATATCGCCGTATACTGCACCATATTTACTTTTCAAATCTGAGCATCTGGATTCTAAAAACATACTCAGTTCAGGGCGGCAGGTTGAATTAATATACTCATCAGCATACATGTTTATTAATTTATTATATTCTTCCTTTGAATTGCCATGTGCATAGTTCTTGCCTTCAAAGCGTCTTATATCCCCGTTAAATAGAGGGGAGATATGGTACAGCTCATGCAGTACGGTTGCCAGTTTATCCTCAAACGCTCCATGGTTCAGATAACGGGGCAAACAAAAATAGACCACATATAAAATGTCGCTCCCGTTAATGTTTATATCAGGATGCACGATCCTGCGGTATATCCTGGGACTTCCCTCAAACCGCAGAGGCCGCAGCTTTGCGATCACACCGTGATCGCTTCCGTTTGAGTGTGATATCGCAATAAATATGTTCTCAGGCCTGATATGGCAAAAAGAGGGATGGGTTTTTACAATATCTTCAACAAGCAGGGTCATACTGCCGGTAAAATCAAAACCGACCGATCTATTTTTGTCTGAATCTACTGGCAGCATGTTTTAGCGACTCGATCCCTGGCAGTTTTTCGCCTGCTAGATAATCAATGCAGGCACCGCCACCCGTACTCACATGAGAGAACTTATCCTCCAAACCAAGCTGCTCAACAGCAGCCGCAATATGCCCCCCTCCTACAACCGAGAAACCTGATGCTGTTCCGGCTTTGATAAGTTCGTATGTTCCAAGTGCAAAAGCATCTTTTTCAAATACTCCGGCAGGACCGTTCATTACCACAGTCCTTGCACTGCTGATTTCCCTTGAGAACTTAACAATCGTCTCAATCCCTACATCGTGTATCGGCAATTCTGTATCAAGGCTGCGGGCTTTTTCTTCAACACGCTCATCATCTTTATTCAATGCAACATCCACAGGCAGCCCGATCTTATCCTTGAAGCGTCCGAGCAGCTCACGGGCAATATCTATCTGATTTATATAACCCTGTTTCTCAATAAAATTCATATTAGAGCTTCCTATTCTCACACCTGAAGCTGCAAGAAAGATATTGGCGACAACACCAGTGACCAGTACCCTGTCTGCAGCTCCTCTCTCAAGCACGTTTTTTGTGACCTTGATCGAGTCATCCACTTTTGCACCCCCGAGCACGTATATACACGGACGGTCATCGCAGGATAGTCCCCTGTTCAATGAGTCTATTTCTTTTTCCATCACCCTTCCCGCGATGCCGGGTAATACCTCAGTGAAGCCTGTTACAGAAAGATGAGACCTGTGTGAGACCGAGAAGGCATCGTTCATAAAAACATCACAAACAGGCGCCAGGCGCTTTACCATGTGGGTTTTGGTATGCTCTTTTGGTGTGCGCTCAAGGGATTCCTCTGAATAGAACCTGGTATTCTCAAGCAGGATAATGTCACCCTGATGCATTCTCTTTATAGAATTAACAGCATGCGAGCCGAATATATCATCAACATAGCCTACATTCCTTCGCATAAGTTTTGATAGTAGTTTTGAATGCGGTCCCATGGTAGTAAAATCGCTTTTACCCGGACGGCTCTGGTGGGATAATATGACCACTTTAGCCTCATCAAGCTCTTTTAAGGTTATAAGGTGGCTTCTGAAGCGTGAATCATCAAGAATAATTCCATCGGGGTCCATTGGCGAGTTTAAATCAAGCCTGCATAGAACCGTCTTTCCCCTGAGGTTTATGTCATCGATTGTTAGGTAATCCCGCATCATATCGAACGAACTTAATTCGAAGAGGATAGCTATAAACATAGCGATAAACCAGGGGTACCTTAAGATCTTAAGAGTATGAATTCTTGCTCACCAGTGGATTTGGGTAAACTTTGGTAAAAACCCTTATGATAGTTAACACCGTTAATAGACCTTGTAAAGGATGATCTGCATATTACTATATGCGGCTGTTTTAGGGGGCAGGCAGGGTGAAAAAGGAGGATAGGATAAAAAAGCAACTCATAGATGAATCAGGACTGTACCGGGCTCTGTACGAAGAAAGCCCGTCGGTCTATTTTACCGTGGATGCGGATGGAAAGATACTTTCCATCAACAGGTTCGGGGCAGAGCAGCTCGGTTACACGGTTGAGGAACTGACTGGTCAATTGATATTCAAGGTTATTTATGAAGATGATAAAGAAATCATCCTGCAGCAAATAGCTGAATGCCTGCAGAATCCCGAATGTATTGCCACCAGGGAATTTCGTAAGGTTCGTAAGGACGGAACCATACTGTGGGTGAAAGAGGTGGCCCGAGCCATACGTGTCCCTGATTGTGGAATAGTTATTCTCATTGTGTGCGAGGACATCACAGAGCGAAAAAAGATGGAAGAGGCGCTGCGCAAAGCGTATGATGAGTTAGAGATACGGGTTCGGGAGAGGACCGCAGAGCTGGCACGAACAAACGAGGCGTTACAGGCTGAAATTGCCGAGCGCAGGCAGGCAGAAGAACGCATCAGGGAATCTGAAGAAAGATACAGGAACCTGATTGAGCTAACGACCGATATCATATATCTATCTGATAAAGAAGGCAATAATATGTTCTTAAACGATGCTGGCTACAGGATACTGGAAGCTAAACCTGAGGAGATAATCGGCCAGACATGGTTGAAGTGGCTTCACCCTGATGACAGGGAGAGAACCCTTGAAAGATTCAGGGAAATGATAGAAAAGGGCGAAGATATTTTTGGCTTTGAGAACCGGTTTGTATCAAAGAGCGGCAGGGTTATATATGTGCTTCAAAACGTGAGGCTGCTCAGGAACGAGAAGGGAGAGATTACCGTAACCCAGGGGATTGCAAGGGACATAACAGAGCGAAAGCGGGTCGAGGAGGAGCGCGAGAGGTGGACGGCAGAGCTTGCCCGCTCGAATGCTGAGCTTGAGCAGTTCGCCTATGTCGCATCCCATGACCTTCAGGAACCATTACGCATGGTGTCAGGTTTTATCCAGCTGCTGGAGCGGCGCTACAGAGGTAAGCTTGACAGAAGTGCCGATGAGTTCATTGCTTTTATCGTGGATGGAGCAGCAAGGATGCAGAGGATGATCGAAGATCTGCTTGCATACTCTCGTGTTGGCACGCGCGGCAAGCCGTTTGAGCCGACAGACTTAGAGGATGTTTTTGATAAGGCAGTTACTAACCTCGGGGTGGCAATTGAGGAAAATAAAGCCACTGTGACACATGACCCCTTACCTGCAGTAATGGCCGATGCCACTCAAATGGTTCAGTTGTTACAGAACCTGATAAGTAATGGTATTAAATTCAGAAGAGAGGAGGTGCCGCGTATTCATATCATGGCAAAAAGAGAAGGGAATGAATGGGTCTTCTCGGTTCAAGATAACGGGACAGGCATAGCTCCTGAGTTCTTCGGACATCTCTTTCAGATATTCCAGCGCGAGCACGCTGCAACCAGATACCCTGGTACAGGCATAGGCCTTGCGATCTGCAAGAGGATCGTGGAGCGCCACGGTGGAAGGATATGGGCTGAATCTGAACTCGGTAAAGGTTCGACATTCTATTTCACGATACCACTGAGAAGAGATGAGCGGCCAGAACTATCATGAAAGCGACTAAGAGTAAGAGTACTGCTGTGCTTTATACATTATCTGTTGCAATAGCTGTAGTGGTATTCATCCTTGACCTGTTGACGCCATTAGGCATGGCAGTATGGTTAGGATACCTGCTCCCGCTGATAATCGTATCCCTGCAGTTCCAGCGACTCTACATTTATG
The DNA here is from genome assembly GCA_020724545.1 of Candidatus Methanoperedens nitratireducens. Classification (GTDB taxonomy): domain Archaea; phylum Halobacteriota; class Methanosarcinia; order Methanosarcinales; family Methanoperedenaceae; genus Methanoperedens; species Methanoperedens nitroreducens_B. Next base: position 963 of record DYGR01000032.1, on the reverse strand, counting down.
TTTTTGCGGTGATCTGTACAATTTTCATCTCACTGGGATATATGTATTCTCCTCCTGGTATTACGATGGAGATAGCAGTCTTCAACAGCATCCTGGCAGTATTAGTGTTATGGTCAACAGCAATACTCCTCGTGAAGCGTAAACAGGCCGAGGAGGCACTGCACAGAGCATATGATGAGTTAGAGATACGTGTTCAGGAGAGAACCGCAGAGCTGGCAAGAGCCAACAAAGCCCTGAAGGCTGAAGTCATCGAACGCAAGAGAGTAGAGGAAGAACTGAGGCTGCGAACTGATGAATTAGCCCGCTCGAATGCCGAACTTGAGCAATTCGCATACATAGCCTCGCATGACCTTCAGGAACCGCTGCGCATGGTATCAGGTTTTATCCAGCTCCTGGATAGGCGCTATAAAGGTAAGCTTGATAAGAGTGCTGATGAGTTCATTGCCTTTATCGTTGACGGGGTCACACGGATGCAGCGTATGATCGATGATCTGCTTGAATATTCTCGTGTTGGCACGCGGGGAAAGCCGTTTGAACTTACAAACTGCGAGGATGTATTTGATCAGGCAGTAACTAATCTTAAAGTAACTATTGAGGAGAATGGAGCTGTAGTGACCCATGATCCTCTGCCCACTATAATGGCCGATACATCTCAAATAGCTCGACTGTTCCAGAACCTGATAAGCAATGGCATCAAGTTCAGAAGAGAGGAGGTACCACGTGTTCATGTATCGGCAAAAAGAGCGGAGAATGAATGGTTTTTCTCAGTAAAAGACAACGGGATAGGCATAGCACCTGAGTTCTTCGGACGTCTCTTCCAGATATTCCAGCGCGAGTACACCAGAGACAAATATCCTGGCACAGGCATTGGCCTTGCAACTTGCAAGAGGATCGTGGAACGCCACGGCGGAAGGATATGGGCTGAATCTGAACTCGGTAAAGGTTCGACATTCTATTTCACGA
>DYGR01000031.1 GCA_020724545.1 Candidatus Methanoperedens nitratireducens | reverse complement strand
TCCTTTGGAACGGAGGATATCAGATAACAAACTGTGTTTTATTGGGTAGTCTGGAAATTATAAAAAAATAGTTTTTACACAATCTGTCGTGTCTATGTTTGGTTTTGATATGCAGATATATCAACAACCAGCTTAGATTACCTAAGATCACATCTTGCATATTAATAAACAAGCAGGTTGAGTGGAACATCTGAGTTTTTACATAACTGTTTGCCTTTGTGATGTCTTGTAGTACATTCCAATCTTTAAAATCCAAGTTCACTGTTTCTAAAACTTTATTTCTATTCTCACAATATTGAACTGCACGTCAAATACATGCGAAAAATGTTATTTATCGATGGCTACCTCTTGAATGTGGGTTTCCTCGTTGAGTTGATAGTTAATATAAAAGGGGAAATGAACACTTTAATTTTACAGCATACGTAAAAAACAGTTAGATTTAAATGACTAACTCATGAATTGGTAACCACCCCAATAATTCCAACTTTTCAAATCAGATGCTCGTATTTTCTGTAAGTTTTGACTTGACATGGTATTAATCCTGGGCTTTAAGATTAAAATTACCTTTACCAGCAAAAGAGTGCACTGTGATATAGTAATCTCCTTGTTTGGTTGGGTCAATTACTATTTCTTCATTGGAGGTAGAAGTATAACCACGGTAATCCCATTCATCAACCTTTGCAGGTGACCCGAATTTAACATATAAGTCAAAATCCTGGTCTTCTTCTGACCCCACTAAATTTATAATGAGTTTTTTACCACTTTCAATTCCTTTAATAACATATTCTTTAATGCTGTCTTTAGCAGGTAGCGTGGATGAAATTGTCGTATTTAACAAAATAACTTCTGGCCCACCTTCTGGCACTAAAGTTGAAAATTCAGTGGTTCTTGTACAGTCTTCACCCCTACAGCCTGTACTTGGACATACAAGAGAAATGTTGCAACCGTTAGCTCTGACAAAATCTGCTTCTCCTCTTACTAAGATTCCTTCAACCTGAAGGGTATCACTATTGAAAACTGGCGAACCTGAATTGCCTCCATAAGTATCTAAATTCGCAACAAAAAATTCATTGGGTGTGTTATCACGAACTTTCGATCCATCTGCAAATTTAATCGGAAGTCCAGATGGATGCCCGATTACATGAACAGCTTGATTATCCTGTATTATTCCAGTTCTTCTAAGCTCAGCAATCGTATGATTTGTTACTGCTCTATCTAATCTGACAAGTGCCCAGTCAGCACCACCGGCTGTTTCTCTTCGATCTATTACATTTATACCTTGGTAGATTTCATTGTTATCGATAACAGTCTGTGGTGTTGTTGCATCTAGCATTCTAAACCCAAAGACGAATCGTATATTAGTTACGTTACTTGAATTGACACAATGTCCTGCAGTAGCTATAATGTCTGGAGCTACCAGAAAACCAGAACAAAAGGCTCCAGTTAGTTGATCTCTAAAACGTTCAGTATTGCATAAGTTATTTTGTGTACCAAAATTTTGTGTTGTAAGTGTAGATGTGTCATCACCATTATCTATAACATCTCTAGCGCGAAATAAACTTACCACACAATCGGCATTAGCAAGAATTTTTGGATTGCTAACTAGAAATATATCTTGCCTATTATCTACCTCATATATTACCTTTTGTTTACCTTTCAATACTTTAGCTATCGTAGCTGAATCAACATCTTGAATAGATTCGCTGGATTTTGCTTTCTTCTGACGAGACCTTAACTCCTGCAATAGTTCATGCGCTTCAAAACTATTCAATTTTTTAATTAAATCAATTTTTTCACCAGACATTTAAATCCCGCTTTAAGTCCCACTTATTAATATAGTATTCTTTTTGGTATATAAACGTGTCGCTCAAATTGAGTCCATCTGCTAACAGTTTTTACAAAATCAATCCTTCACAGATTGTCTCGCTGTATGACTATGGTTCATGCACTCCAGCCAGACCAAGGGTATGATTTGGATAAAGTATGATATCGATGACCTTCGTAATAGTCGAGCCATCATCCATCTTGAAGGCAACCAATAATTCCTTGCGCGGGGGCATGGTCTTGATAAGGTAATCTGCCGTTCTGACAGACTTGACACAATGTTGTGATCTTAACCAACCCTCAAGCTCCTCTAGTGACCTGATCCGTTGTATGATATCGGTCAGAGTTTCTGTAAGCTTTGCCAAGTCTTTGACCGAAATAGTGTCACCCCACATGATGCTAATCTTCCCTCTCGTTGTAGACTGCGAATCAAGCATGAACGTAGTTGACTGCAAATAGGTGGCCAGCAACAGCCAGCATGCAGAGCGTGAACCAACCAATGATTACGCGTTTGTCGCCTGTAAAGCATAAGCGCATACTCATATATATATCTATCTTAAGCATTCGTGGTCACGATACACCTACTGGGCAGGCCGACGAACTGCGTAAGTCTGTCATTTTAGCATGGATTTCCATAAATTGAATATCCATGCATCGCCTTTGACATCTGAATTTGGGCTTCCTAGCCCTGTTTGATACTTGCCACGAAGGATAGGCTCTTCTGAATACCTTACTTCCTTGCATACGCCAACAGTGATTGAAGCAGGGGTCGCAGCGTTGCAGGGGTTGAAAAAATTAGCTGCATCTACCATCTCCTGCAGCTTACGCGCCTCTTCAGGAGGAAGCGTATCCGTATCCAGTGTAACCGCCGTACGCATACCAGATTCTACCAGCCTTCTCCCATGCATACCCGCCGATCTCCATTGCAGTAATGCAGAATGCACGGTTCGGGATGCCTGAGTTTATATGCACTCCTCTATTATGCTCCCAGGGAGACAGGCGCACGTAATCTTTCATATACTGATTGTACTTGCAGAAATGTAAACCATAAAGTATAAATAGAATAAATCTGTAATGAAATTACTATTTGGGGGGTTATTAAATTGGTAGAGAGAGTTTCATATATAGTCACTTTTAAGGCTAAGAACGAAAGGACGGATAAGGAAAGCGATAAGGTGGAAATATTTAGGAGTGCGATCAAATCACCTGTGAATGTTATAGAGGCTGCTTCGGCTCTAAGAGTGCCTGCTTATGTACCTGTGGAGAATATAGCATTCGATATAAATGAGTATGAGGCACCGATAATCTCAGCTCAACTCACGGATGATGATGTTGCAGCTCTAAAAAAAGACCCAGATGTGGAAGCTGTTGAACCAGATGGAAAATGTTATGCACTGCCTGTAGTAGAAGGTCAGCCATCGCCTGAGGTTGAGACTATTCCATGGGGTATAGATAGAATAAAGGCACCTCAAGCCTGGGATATAACTAAAGGTAAGGGCATAAAGGTCGCGGTCTGTGACACGGGCATAGATTTTACACATACGGACTTAAGTCCAAACTACAGAGGCGGGATAAGCTTTGTACCAGCAGAAACAGGTCCAAAGGATTTTAACGGACATGGAACCCATGTGGCAGGCACCATCGGGGCAGCAATGAATGGATTTGGTGTAATAGGGGTTGCACCATCTGCATACCTGTATGCTGTAAAGGTACTCGGCAGTGATGGTTCAGGAAATTTTAGCTGGATAATCGCGGGTATAGACTGGTGTATCAGGAATGGCATGCATGTACTTAATATGAGCCTTGGTGCTTCTTCGGCACCTACTACAGCATTAGAGAGAATGTGCAATCTGGCATGGAGGAGAGGATTAATACTGGTTGCGGCGGCCGGAAACGACAGAGGACCAGTAAACTTCCCTGCAAAATATGAATCCGTCATAGCCGTATCTGCCATAGATAGTGCCAACGTGATAGCACGGTTCAGCAGTAGAGGTCCCGAGGTTGAGCTGTGCGCCCCGGGCGTAGATGTTCTATCAACTCTACCGGGAAATAGATATGGCACATTGAGTGGAACAAGCATGGCATGTCCTCATGTGGCTGGTGCTGCTGCACTTGCGTTATCTTCACATAGATGGGCACCCTCTGGTGTGGCTCAAAACGTCGCTATCAGAAGGCTGCTTGCCTCTACAGCGGAAAACCTGGGCAGACCAGGCCGTGATGAAGAGTATGGTTTCGGCAGGGTGAATGCAGACGAAGCAGCATTCAGGCTCGAAGTGCCTCCCGCGGTTCCAGGACTACCATAGTCTTATACTTTTTTCTTTTTTGTCTAAGGCCATTTTTGAGTGAAATTAAAGGGCGTAGACCCTGGAATCGTATTCTATGATCTTTACACCCTTAAGCTCAGAGAGTCTCTTTGCAGCACTTGCTGTAACCGTTCCTGAAACAGCATTTATCTCAGGGAATTTTTTCTCAATATGTAAGCCCATTTTCTCAAGGGTTGAAATATCTAAATCAGGATCAAATGTAACTATGACAGGTATTTTCTGGTTTGGATCTATTTTCTCTGCTTCTTCTATCTTCTTTAAGAGTTCTTCAGTAATTTTTGACATCTTCACTCCATTGTTTAATAGGGTCTCCATAAGTTTAAATTTTTTGTCAATTTATTGTTCACACTGCCTCCTTTTCATAAAAACGATAAACAACTTCGGAAGCATTTCCTTTATCAATAGCAATAAAATATACAGTGTTAGTTTCGGAGATCTTTACTTTATTTCCCTCATTAAAATGCATGCCATCAAAAGAAAAATATAGATTACCACTCGAAGCTTTAGCTTTAACTTCAAGAGAATCAGTAAATTTAGGTCTATCAGGAGTCTCTATTTCTACTGTAGGCTTAATTACAGAAACACCATACATTCTCTTAATATCGCTCACACCAGGACCTGAAAAAGTAACATCCCATATCCCATCTTTAGATAGAGTAAGTCCTTCCCCGTTTCTTAATTTACCACTACAGGTCTCTGCAACATTTTCTATAATATAACCTGCCTGATATTCTTTAGTTACACGCTTTGTAGCATAAGAGACAACCATATCTGTCGGAGTAACATTTACAGTAACTGACAAAGGCTTAGGGGAAATCTCACCTATCTCGCTAACCTTTATAGGGGTACTCTCACTGACCCTTATAGAAACAGGACTAACAGCAATTCTCTGGAATGCAGAAACTGGAATACCAGGCGGATGCTTATTTAAACACTCTTTAAAAGCATCAAAAACCCCTCTTTGCTTAAGGATTTGTGAGTGTCCCATTATATTTGGACCTAAATTAAATCTTAAATTACAATGAGCACCCTCCAACCTGCCAGTATCTTTATTTTGTTTATCAACAAAGTCACCTGTCGCTGTAATAGCGACATACACATTTTGAGGAGGTAATGTACCTACATCCAAATCGGTTTTAACTTTCCAGCTCTCCTCAAGGGCAGCCATCTCCGCGATCATCTGCTTTGGATCATTTGCACCTTGACTTTCTTCACTTTCGCGCTGACACGTTTTTGCCTCCTCAGGAATAACCATCTGCTTTGGATCGTCTGTTCCTCTGGGAGTATCATCTTTAACCCCATTGAATATATGAGAATTCACTTCAAAACTACCACCAGTCAGAAATTCTCCAACCGAATTCATACCCAAACCAAAATTGGCAGTAGCAAGAAATACGGCAGTCCCGATATTGTCAAGCCTGTGGTTCGCATTATCGAATGTACCATCTGACCTATAACCTCTCATATAGGCACAGGTCATCATACCACCAAGAGAATGGCAGATAATATCTATTCTTTCAACATTTAAATAGTCTATAACATCATCAATAAACTTTCTTAGATCATCTATATGGTTTCTAACAGGTGTGGGCATATCTGGACGAAAATTATTTTCACCTAAATAATCCATCGCCCAGATCTCACTATCCTGATACCCTTCCTCCTTTAGAAAACGTTTCATGGTATCCCAACCAAACATCGGATGAGCTACATGCGCAGCGTTTCCATGTATCAGGACTACCGGGGCTTTTTTTATAGAAGCCCTATGCTGTTCCTTATTCATGTTCGGGTCACCACCAAAACCAGTTAAAGTATGAGTAAAATCTCTTGGAAAGATATTCATATTATAATCACTCCCATTACTCAAAGTTACACTCTCTAGCACATAAACTTTATCTGCTCATGTTCACTGAGTAAACCATCACCTCGGGCTTTCAACTAAACAAGCCAACATCTCCAAAAGATTAATTAGCTCAGCAAAATATATAGCAGTTGCACTACGTAAATACATGATGGTCACAAAACAGGAGATTCTTGAAATTTTAGAGAGTTACGATAAAGATAAACTAGCCATTGCCACGGTCTGCTCGCACAGCAGTCTTCAGATCTTTGACGGGGCAAGAAAAGAGGGCTTCAAAACCATTGGGATCTGCATAAATGCGCCACCAAGGTTCTATGACGCTTTCCCGAAGGCCAAACCTGATGAATTTTTCACTGTGAAAGATTATAAAGAGATCCTTTCAAAAACAGATGAACTGGCGGAAAAAAATGCCATAATAATCCCGCACGGCTCTTTTGTTGAATACCTCGGAGCAGCTAATTTCAATAAGCTTCGTCTCCCCACGTTTGGCAACCGCCGTGTGCTTGAGTGGGAATCTGACCGGGATATGAGCCGGATGTGGCTTGAAGCTGCGGGTATAAAAATGCCCAGGCAGATAAAGAACCCTGAGGATATCGATTCACCCATGATGGTAAAGTATTACGGTGCAAAGGGCGGCATGGGTTTCTTTGTAGTGAAGAATTATTCGGATTTTCAGAAGAGGATTAACCCGGCTGAAAAATACACCATCCAGGAATTCGTTCTTGGAACACGTTATTACCTGCATTATTTCTATTCACCTATCAAGCATGAGGGCTATGCATTGAGTAAGGGCACACTTGAGCTCCTGGGTATAGACAGGCGCGTGGAATCAAACGCTGATGAGATCTTCAGGATCGGCTCACCGACTGAGCTGGCCGGGGCCGGGATTTATCCAACGTTTGTTGTAACAGGCAACCTGCCACTTATCGTAAGGGAGTCACTTCTCCCCAAGGTCTTTGAGATGGGAGAGCAGGTTGTTGAGAAATCGCTTGAATTGTTTGGAGGAATGATCGGTCCTTTCTGCCTTGAGACCGTAGTAACCGACACGCTTGAGTTGAAGGTCTTTGAGATCTCAGCACGCATCGTTGCAGGGACAAACCTGTTTATTTCAGGCTCGCCTTATGCGGATCTGGTGGATGAGGGACTTTCAACAGGACGGCGTATCGCCCGTGAGATCAAGACGGCCCGTGATATGAATTTACTTCCAGAGGTGATATCGTGAGACCGCAAAAGCAGGAATATGATGTTATAATCGTGGGAGCAGGGCCTGCTGGCATGTTCGCTGCAGATGAACTTGCGGGAAAAAAGGATGTTCTGATCATCGATCAGGGACGCAGTATAGATGAGCGTGAATGTAAGATGAAGCGCCAGGGAATCTGTACCCACTGCAGCCCGTGCGATATAATGTGCGGTGTGGGAGGAGCCGGGACTTACTCTGACGGAACCCTGAATCTTCGGCCTGATGTAGGCGGTGACCTGGCTTTGCAGGTACAAGATCACGGGTATGCCTGGAAACTGGTTGATCATGTAGATAAGGTATTCGTTAAGTACGGTGCGCCTGAGCAACTGTATATTCCCAGGGGAGAAGAGGTTGAGCACCTGAAGCGTCGTGCTGCGGCTTTTGGAGCAAGGTTTATTGAAATAACACAGAGACATATGGGGTCCGATAATGCCCAGAGGGTGATCGGCAGCTTTGAGAAAGACCTGAAAGATAGAGGCATTGAGTTCCTGCTTAATACTTCAGTGGATGATCTGATCATCAAAAATGATGCCTGCACAGGTGTAATATTAAAAAATGGACTGGAGATAGGATCTCGCTCTACTATTATCTCGCCCGGCAGGGTTGGAGCAACATGGATAGATGGGCTTGTGAAGAAACATAAAATAGGGGCAAAATACGCTCCGATCGATGTGGGTGTGAGGGTTGAGGTCCCTGCGATTGTCATGGACCCGATTACCAGGATCAACCGCGATCCAAAATTCCATATCCAGACAAAAACCTATGATGATTTTGTAAGGACATTCTGTACCAACGAGCATGGTTTTGTTGTCAAGGAGGAGTACGAGGGATTCATAGCTACAAACGGGCACTCCATGAGGAATATGCAGTCTGATAATACTAATTTCGCTTTCCTTGTGAGGATTGATCTCACAGAACCCATGGAGAACACTGTACGTTACGGCAGATCGATCGCCAAACTGGCCACCACCATAGGCGGAGGAAAACCTGTACTGCAGAGGATGGGCGACCTCAGGCGCGGCAGGCGAAGTACAGGAGAGAGGCTTAAAAAGAACCCTGTGATAAATACACTAAAGGACGTGACGCCAGGAGATATTTCCATGGCTCTGCCGCATCGTATAGTTACTGATATAAGGGAAGGGCTTGAGGTACTGAATGAGATAATACCTGGGGTTGCATCTGATTCAACCCTTCTGTACGCACCCGAGGTCAAGTTCTATTCTATGCAGGTTCTGGTTGACAGGAATATGGAAACCACGATCAAGAACCTGTTCGCAGCAGGGGACGGTGCAGGTCTGTCGCGGGATATAGTGAATGCTGCGGCTACGGGTGTTATTGCAGGGAGAGGGATTTTGAAGAAAGAGAATTCTATTCTGCCTCTGAGTACATAGACAGCTTTGTTATTTTATCTCCCTCTATATGTTTCTTCTTTCCTTTTCTTTTATCTTCCTTCTTTGTGCTGCTGATACTGTCCTTTAGAATAAACCGCTCATTGTTATCATCTGTTTCAGGGATGCTATTTAATTTGGTCTCTTTCTCTGCTATTTCGTTATAATTAATTTTAAAATCATTGCTTATAAAATGGAGGAAATCACTGGTCTCTATATATCCTCTATCATTAAGAAGATTATTTAATACATCGGCCGGGTCTAAAACATTGATTGCTCCCAGATAAACAAGATCTTTCTGATAATTTGTATAATTGATACTTGATTCCCTCAGGGCAGGTATTACGAATATTTTTCTTCCAAGTTGAACAGCATGCTGCACTGCGATTGAGGTTCCTGTTTTTTCTTTAGCCTCAGCGGCAATTACAGCCTTACTCAAACAGCTAATGAGTCTATTTCTTTCTTTTAACCTGAGATCCTGACATCTGGCACCCAGTGGTGATTCTGAGATCAGAGCACCTCCATTATTAACTATGTCTTTTGATAGTTCATCATTCTCAGATGGGTATATCTCATCGATCCCGCTACCTAATACTGCTATTGTCCTTCCTCCTCCATCCAGTGCGCCTAAATGTGCGGCAGTATCGGCTCCCCTGGATAATCCACTAATAACAATATATCCATTCTTAGCAAGGGTTTTGCTGCAATCTCTTGTCAATCGGTTCCCATGATGGGTAGTATTTCTGGTCCCTATAATAGCAATATTCTTATTAATATCTTCAGGTAGTTCTCCTTTGAGATACAATACAGGAGGTGGGTCTTTTAATTCTTTAAGTACGCCTGGATACTCTTCATCAAAAATGCAGTATATCTGAATACCCTTCCCTCTTGCCAGATTGATGGATAAGGCATACTTCTTCTTATCAATAGATTTTGATTTTAAGATATTATTAACTACTTCACCTCTGCCAATTATATCCTCAAGTTCTGATCGGGAGCTCTCCCAGATATCATCTATAGATTCAAATCTACTATTTAATTCTAAAATTATCTCAGAGCCAACCTGTTCTATATCCTGAAGTATTAAACAATCAAGTAGATCAAGCATTATATACAATGATAAAGGTTATGAAATATATAGTTATCAATCAATATCTCAATCCAGGTTATTAAAAAACCTGAGTTTAACATCATCTATAATCCCGCAATCCTCTGCGTGTTTAAAATAAAGCCTAAGGCTCTCTATACTCTCGGCATCCAGATCGTAATTCAATGTATGGAGGTATTCTCGCATAAATCCGCAATCAATATTTTTCTCATTGGCTATAAAATTAGCTATTTCATTAATGTTTTTATAAGCATACTCCTTTGATTCAAGAAGTGCTTTCAGCACACCTTTCACCTTATCCGGATGGTGCATTGCGAAGTCCTCCCTGACGATCCATAATGCATAAACCATTTTTTTACCTGTTATCTTCTTCCATTCGTTGCCCAGATCTGCGATAATACGATATTTTCCTATGGCATGAATCGCGCTATCGCCAATCAACAGAGCTGCATCCCCTTTCTTCAACATCAGATCTATATCTGTTCCAGAACAGTGCTTGATTTTAACATCTATGTCCTTAAGCGATAGTATAATTTTGATCAATGCAGCCGAACTCGCAGTTGTTTGAGGAATACAAAGTGTTTTTCCCTCAAGATCCGAGAGCTCAAGCTTTCCATTTGAGCATATCAATACGCTCTTAGTGAAATCATTGGATGTAATGGAAAGGTCAGGCAGTATGAGAAGATCATCTCGTTTTCCGTACATGATCGAGGAGATGGGGCTGATATCAAGTTCGCTTTTAAACAGCCTGCGCGCAAGCTCGACCGGGTGTGCCTGCGTGATGCTGATATCAGGTACTTCTATCCTGCCGTGCTCAATGGCATAATAGGGGAAATCACAGTTAGCAAAGGCGATCTTGCCAAGATGAATCATAATCTATTAGATTTGGAATAGCTGTATATATTAGTTTGTTGATGATGTGCCTAATGAAAGATGCAGTTAAACAGGTCAAGGATGGTGTCATACTTGACCTTGAGATCTCACCAGGTGCGAAAGAGACTGATGTGAGTGGATATAATCCATGGCGCAAACGTATAGAGATCCGATTATCAGAGAGAGCAGAGAAAGGAAGAGCGAATGACCAGCTTGTATCGTTTTTATCAGGTCTATTGAATGTTAGCTCCAGAAATATTCAAATAGTCGCAGGTTTAACCAGTAGTCGAAAATCGGTGAAGATAATCGGAGTAAGGGCGCAGGAGATTTTGAAGGTTTTAACTGAAAGATGAATATTAAAACACTCGAAGATATTGAACGTCTTGAAAGCATAGAAGAAATTATTTTAGAGCTTAAAACACTTGCTGACAGCGGGGCGATCATTGTAGTTGAGGGAAGACGGGATGTAAAATCGCTGCGGTCTCTTGGCATAAAAGGTGATATAAGGCTTGCTTCCCAGCAGCCATTGCTTGAATTCACAGAACTGTTATCAAAGAGCAGAAAAGAGATTATTCTATTGACAGACTGGGATAAAAAAGGTGGTATAATGGCTCGGAAGATAATAGATTATCTTCTGACCTACGGTATTATGCCAAATACAGATATTCGCTCAAGGATACGAAATCTTGTGAAAAAAAGAATTAAAGATGTTGAAAGTCTTAATAATTACGTTAATAAGCTAAGATACGAACTACATGATAAAAAATAGGAATTCACAAGAAAATTTAAAACCACAACGTTTTTAAAGGTATTCATACTATTATAAGGTGACTTGCATAGGTGCAATTAGATATTCATCAATGCAAATAATCATCCAGAGAAAAGTAGTTAGATATTTATAATTACGCAAAATCAACGTACAATTGTGACTTGATATTACAAAATTGAATGTCATTTCCAGTTCGAGATGAAAAATAATGATGGCGAATACTAATGTAGTACTCATTAGTTCATTATAAAGGATGCCATAACTGGCTCGCCAAGTGCAGGCTAACAGAGTTTTTTTTCTAACTACTATTCGAAGGGAGGGTACATTATATGCAAAATTCAGATACAACAAAATATATCATTCATGCTAGAATAAAAGCTGACGGAGTCATAGAGCGCCCGGATGTTATCGGTGCGATCTTTGGACAGACAGAGGGTTTAATCGGTGCTGACCTTGACCTGAGAGAGCTCCAGAGGAGCGGCAGGATAGGAAGGCTGGAGGTAAACATTAAGTCAAATATGGGAAAATCAATAGGGACGATAGAAATACCATCAAGCCTTGATAAGGTTGAGACAGCAGTCCTTGCATCCAGTCTTGAGACTATTGACAGGATAGGGCCATGCATTGCCAACATCAACATCTCAAAGATAGAAGATGTTAGAACCTCAAAAAGAAAAAAAGTCATAGAGCGCGCAAAGCAGATCCTTCATGAGATGTTCGATGAGATGCTGCCTGAGAGCCAGGAGATCACAGATGAAGTGAGGCAGTCCCTCAGGATCGAGGAGATCACAGCATACGGAAAAGAGAATATCCCCATGGGGCCAAATGTCCTTGATTCAGATGCTATAATTGTAGTTGAGGGTCGTGCAGATGTGTTGAATCTTCTGCGGTACGGGATCAAGAATGCCATTGCAGTAGGCGGAACCAATGTGCCTCAGCCTGTAATAGAATTATGCAAGAAAAAGACTGTCACTGCTTTTACTGATGGTGATAGGGGAGGAGAGCTGATAATCAAAGAGCTGCTTCAGGTTGCGGATGTGGATTATATTGCCCGCGCGCCTGATGGAAAGGGAGTTGAAGAGCTTGTGCAGAAGGAGATCCTGAAATCATTAAGGCAGAAAGCACCTGTTGAGCAGGCACTTGATTATTACCAGGTCAGCAAAAAGAGAAGAGTTGCAATTATAGAGGCAACAAGGAAGAAGATTGGCGGAAAGAGCGAACCTGTGGCTCCTGAAGAAATAGAGCTGACACCAGTTAAAGAGGAGCTTATAGAGTTAGAACAGATTGCTGAGCCTGATAGATCTAAAATAAGTGAAGAAATCAGAGAAGGTAGAGAAGAGATAGAAAAAGAGGAGAAGGAGAGTATATTCCAGGAACATATCGAGCAATTGAGCGGAACTCTGAGTGCGCGCTTGCTCGATGAGAGCAATAGCATCATAAATGAAGTGCCTGTTCGCGATCTTGCAAGTGCACTGAAGGGATCCAACGGCCATATCACAAGTGTGATATTTGATGGCGTGATAACCCAGAGGATAGTAGATATTGCATCAGCGAAAGGAATAGTAAATCTGATAGGTGCAAAGATGGGTAACGTGGTAAAAACCCCGGCATCGATGCATATTGAGGCATCAAGTGAACTGTAGGGATTAAGATGTGGATAGAACCCTATCCAGATTTCAATCCCAAAAGACCTCTTTTCATATGCATCCTTGCTAACACAGAGACTGCTAAAATCCCGAATATCTCAGCGGCAGGAAAATCCCCTGAGCTTACTGATTATACACCTGCTGCTGATGCAGAACTGGTTGAAACAGGCAGGCCTATCAGTATCAGTGAGCCAGCGATGACGCCATCAGGTGCTCCTACTCCGGCAGTACTGACCAGGGCATCAATGCTCCTTACCGGGATTCCATGTCTTTTTATCAACTCAGGGCTGCGCATTCGGCCCAGGATACCTGCTATAGATATTAATGCACAGCCCGGCGGGGATATTCGAGGAGGACATGCAGTTGCTGGGGTTATCGATATATATAAAAAATCAGAGGCTCTTGGCAGGAAGATCACAAAACTCTCGGATTTTGTGATAATAGGTGAGAGCGTGCCTGGTGGAACTACAACAGCCATGGGCGTGATGAGAGCTCTTGGCTATGATGGTAAGGTTTCATCCAGTTTTCCCGAAAACCCGCTTTCCATTAAGGATAAAGTGGTAAGCGAGGGGATGAGGAGATCGGGGATCTCTTTTGGCAGTTTAAAAAATGATCCTCTTCGTGCTATCGAATGTCTTGGCGATCCCATGATGGCAGCAGCAGCCGGACTTGTGGATGGGCTTGATACAAAAACAGTCCTCGCTGGAGGGACCCAGATGATCTCTGTTCTGGGTATAATAAAAGCTCTTGGATTGAAGAGGGATGTCTCAATAGCTACCACCCGTTATGTTGCCAGTGACCCGAGTGCCAATTTTGGGGAAATGGCGGATATCCTGGGCTATCAGGCATTTGTCTCTGACCCGGGCTTTGGAAGCTCAAGACTCGGGGGACTTCGTATGTATGAGAGGGGTGATGTAAAAGAAGGGGTAGGTGCAGGCGGTGCCATGTTTGCTGCGGCAATGATGGGTTTTTCTCAGAAAGAATTCAGGGAAAAAGTGGAAGAGGTATGCGATAGCATCTTCTCTATTTCATAATATCCTTATCGATCTCAATAACCAGCTTTTTCATTTTAATGTACCATTCATCTATATTCTCAAGAATCATCTCTTTCATCTTACAGGGGTCAAGTGCTATATACTCGTAATAATAGCCACCGGAACTGATCGTTCTTGTTTCGCGGTGGACAAGACCGCACCCCGCCAGACTCTGCAATGACCTGTAAGCTGTGCTTCGCTCCCTGTTCAGAAGCTCTCCAAGATGTTCAGCAGTCATAGGGCCTTTTGCTACAATTATTTTATAGGCATCGATATCTATATCCTTAAGTCCAAGGACACACTTTGCGATTTCCTCGCATTTGAAGTCGCCCCGGATCATTTCAGGGATCGATCTTGGCATAATAACCTCATGTTCTATTGTTGTATCAAAACCGAAGTCTCGGTTTTTGCACATTTTATACAAAACCAATCTTAGTACCTGTGAACATAAATACCTTGTCAACGCATGAATTAAAAACTATCAAAATCATTATATTACCTCATTACAATTATGCGTATGCACGCTTTAAGCGTGAGGTGCGAATATGGCTTTAGAAAACGTAGTAGTAGGATTGATTCAGTTGGTTATTGCCATTATACTGGCAGTAATTGCATTGTATATTGGCTTTTCTGTGTTAAGAAAGATAACCAAAGGAATGAATGAAGAAAAGGAAATTGCTAGTGGTAATGTTGCGATAGGCATTCTTGTCGCATCAGTATTTGTCGCGATCGGTCTAGTAGTGCAATCTGGAGTTGCGGGAGTTTCTATAGGGATATCCAATGCTCTGGCAGGCGATATATTCTCTTTAATAGCAAGCATAATTCAATTAATACTTGGAGTAATACTTGCTATAGCTGCTATCTATCTTGCGATAAATATACTCGCTAAACTGACCAAGGGAATAGATGAATTTGGAGAACTCAAGAAAGGAAATGTTGCGGTTGCACTGGAGATGGCTGGAGTAATAATAGCGGTTGCAATTATTATTCAGGCAGGTGTATTAGGAATAACGTCTGCATTGATCTAAGTTATATCTTTTTATTAATTTTTATTTAATAATATTTTATATTTACCATTTCTTTTTCAGCCAGAGCAAGTATCCTGGAAAGCAGTTCATCTCTTCTCTGCATGTGGATTTGCTGTTTGCAGCACATTATTTTCTCGAACACTTCCCTTCCCACGATATCATCAAATCCTTCCCTGACACGGATGATCACCGATCCTGCCGGCACTGCTGAATCCTCAAGTATGCAGTCCAGGTCACCATCCGTGATCCCTATAACAGGAATGCCAAATCGTACAAGTATATCCGCCGTTATTGCTGTAGTATCGTCTCCTACTGTTATGACAAGATCTGCATCTTTTATAAGTTCGAATGTGGATTCTGCGCAGTGGTCAATGATAGCTATCCTGGCCGATGTTCCTGGCTGCATATTTTTTACCCTGGTTATATGCCGGGTTCGCCTGATATTTCCTGTCTTGACCTTTGCAGTGAACAGGTCGATTCTCCTGTTCTCAAGCTTCTCAAGGCCGTGGGGCTTTATTCTTCCTCCCCTGAGCTCAATTACCTTACCGCCCTTACATACTATTTCAGGTGTATCGTGCGTGGCATACCCGATAACTACTCCCTCAAGGCGTATGTTCTCACCTGGGAACGCTCCAGATAGCCTGCGGATGATTTTATCGCCTTCAGATCTGATATCCAGCGGCAGAGAGCTGCAGTATTCGATGGGCAGGTCGTAATTCCCATAATATCTGGTAAGTACATTTTTTACATAGTCGGCATGCTTTGCAGCCCGCTGGTTATAGTAGATTATCCTGCCGCCGAGATCCGGGCTCTCAATATGGATAAGCGGCGGGAGATCAGGATGGCCAAGCTTCGATGCTATGATACGCCCGAAATGCAGCCCTGTTTGTGGTGTTTTGCCCTGATTGAGAAGTATTGCAAGATCGATACTATCCTTAAGAGCTATGATGGTCTCACTTGGTGTAAGCCCATGTGAGATATCGATGATATCCTCAAGCCCGGCATCCAGAACAGCAGTCCGCCCCATCGTTCCGCCAAGCTTTACTATGACCTCATGTTCCTGCTTGAATATTCCGATTATTCGCTCTGCTGAGCCTGCATCAATGATTTCTGGACCGTGGAGTATGATTCCTATACGCATATGTTTTAGATGAGGGTAAGGTATTTATGTACCAGGGATAATGACATTAATGGGAAAAATATGGTAAATGGTATGACACTGACGAATTTAATCATTTTAATCATTGCTGTAATCATTGCTTTATTTGTATTTGGATTTTTATTGGCATTCCTGAATGTTATTTTACGAATAGTACTCTTCTTAATAGTTGTATATCTTATATATTGGCTTTTAACCAGGTTATTATGATGTATCAACTAATCTGAATACCTTTTTCTAAGGAACTGGTGCACTACGAAGATCACAATCCAGAAGATAATGGCACCCTGCAATGCTCCCTGCCAGTCGATAGCTCTCATCTGCAGAAAATACTTTAACAGTATAAAAATAATAAAGTATAGAATAGATGCAGTGATAGCTGTGAAGAAGGGGCTTTTTTTATCCATTTTTCAATCTTCTATTGAGTTGATATAGAAAAGTCTTTCCATGCTCCTGATAGGCTCACAGTCCTGCATCTAAAAATATATATGTAGCCAGCCCTATCTGGTATGGTTAATAGAATAGTGCTGAATAGGATGTTATAATGACGAAAAAGATTAAACTCTCTGAACTTGGAAGCCTGTTAGGGGGTCTTGATATTGAAGCCCTTGAGGGAGTAAAGATAGAAGGCGATGTTGAGCTGGATCTAGGACATATGCTAAACCCGCAGATGGCATATGCATTAGGGCATGAGGCCGCCCAGATTGCTCATCACTTAATAAACATCTCTAGGATACTGGGATATCCAGTTGATCAGGTGTTTAGTGGGACAGCAGCGAAGCCGACCAGGCCCGGCAGGTTACTTGAATCAAAATTCAGTGTGGGTAGAATGGAGGAATGGAAAACACCTGTACAGGAGGTCACACTTGGAGCTACTTCATCGGACGGCGGCTCTCGCAGTAGCACTGTAACACTCGGAGGAGAGAATGCTCTTCCTTATTATTTTGACAATCTCATGCCTCACCGCAACTACATAACCATGGATGTCTTTGATATGCCGATAAACATGGCAAAAGCGGTCAAATCCAACTATGAGGATGTTATTAACAGCCCCTCTGAATGGGCAAAGAAGGTTGTACGCGACTTTGGGGCAGATATGGTTACAGTTCACCTCATCAGTACAGATCCTAATATAAAAGATACCTCTCCTGCTGAGGCTGCAAAGACAGTGGAAGAGGTTCTTCAGGCAGTGGACGTGCCGATCGTGATCGGTGGCTCAGGCAATCCTGAGAAAGACCCCGCTGTGTTAGAGAAAGCAGCAGAGGCGGCTGAAGGTGAGCGCTGCCTTCTTGCATCTGCAAGCTTAAATCTTGACTATGCGCGAATAGCAGAAGCAGCCAGGAAATATAATCATGTTGTGCTCTCATGGACCCAGCTTGAGATAAACGCGCAGAAGGAGCTCAACCGAAAATTGATGAAGCAGTGCGGTGTAACACGGGAGAATATCCTGATGGACCCCACGACAGCTGCGCTTGGGTACGGTCTTGATTATGCTTATACAAATATGGAACGGATAAGACTGGCAGGTCTGACAGGCGATGCAGAACTCAATTTCCCAATGTCAAGCGGTACTACCAATGCATGGGGTGCACGCGAGGCATGGATGGTGGCTTCGCCTCTAAAGGAAGACTCAGACTGGGGACCAAGGGAGTACCGGGGTCCGATATGGGAAATAATCACAGGATTGACGCTATCACTTGCAGGGAACGATCTATTCATGATGATGCATCCCACAGCAGTCCAGGTATTAAAAGAGATTACCCAGACACTGTATGGCTCAAAGGAAACTGAACCCGCAAATATCGATAACTGGATAACGGCGGTGTTATAATGAAACTGAACAGCCCACTTCAGGTCTACAAATACCTGCCCCAGATAAACTGCGCCGAATGCGGTGATGCAACCTGCATGGCTTTTGCTGCACATCTAATCGACAGATCCAAAAAACTGGAGGATTGTCCTCCATTACTTAAAGATGAGTTCAAGAAAAAATATCTGGAACTTGGGTCGCTTCTGGCACCAGAGGTACGTGAGATCACAGTAGGCAGGGGAGAGCATGCCAGGAAAATAGGCGGAGACGATGTTTTATACCGCCACCAGTTGACGTTTTTTAACCCTACAGCGTTTGCCTATGATGTCTGGGACACAATGGCGGAACCAGAACTTGTAGACAGAATAAATAAGATTGCAAACTTCAGGAAATTCTATGTTGGAAAGTTCTTGAAGGTAGACATGGTTGCGGTGAGGTGTGTCTCAGGAGATGCACTTACGTTTGCCAGTGCGGTAAAAAAGGTCAGCGAGACAACAGAACTTCCTCTTGTGCTCTGTTCTTTTGACCCGGCAGTACTGAAGGCTGCGCTTGAGGTTGTAAAGGATAAAAATCCGCTTATATACGCTGCAACAGAGAAGAACTGGGATGAGGTGGCAGAGCTTGCATTAAATTATAAAGTTCCTGTCGTTCTGTCCTCATCTGATCTGGATAAACTTAGATCCCTTGCACTGACATTTCAGGAGATGGGAATAAAAGAGCTTATACTTGATCCGGGTACATATCCTCAGGGAAAGCAATTAAAAGAGACCTTTGAGAGATGCATAAAGCTTCGCCGTGCAGGGATAAAAGAGGGACAGAAGGACATTGCTCTTCCGATTATGGCAGTTCCCCTGAGCTCATGGCTTGTATACAAGGATGCGGTCACAGCCTCTTACTGGGAGACAGTTCTTGCTTCTGTTTTCATAGTCAGGTACGCTGATATAATGATTCTTCACAGCCTTGAGCCGTATGCCATGCTGCCACAGGTGCACCTGCGGGATACAATATACACAGATCCCAGGACGCCTGTAAAAGTCGCTCCCGGAGTCAATGAGATCGGCTCGCCGACAAAGGATTCGCCTGTGATAGTCACAACCAACTTCGCTCTCACCTATTATACGGTAGAAAGCGATCTTTCTTCCAATAAGATAAATTGCTATATTGCAGCAGTGGATACCGATGGCATAGGGGTTGAAGCAGCAGTAGCAGGCGGACAGCTAACTGCAGCCAAGATAAAAGATACCTTCCAGAAGGCCAGCTTTGACTTCAAGGAGAAGACAGACCATAGTACACTGGTACTGCCAGGTCTTGCAGCACGGCTGCAGGGAGATGTTGAGGATGTGACAGGCCTGAGAGTAATGATCGGCCCGCCTGATTCAGGACGCATTCCCGGATGGATGGAAAAAAACTGGCCTCCTAAACCAAAATGATCCTGTTTCCAGCAGGAATCATCAATAATATCTATATACTTTAAGAGTGTAAATATATCTGCCACAATTTAGTCAAGGAGGCTATAAATATATGGTTGACGAAAAGTTAGCAGAGCTTGTAAAAACATCAAAACCATCTGTTGCTGTTGTCGGGCTTGGTGGTGCAGGGTGCAATATTACGACTTGGATAGCAGAGAAAGGAATGGCAGGCGGTAAGATAATCGCAGCTAATACTGATGTGAATCACCTCAGTACAATGAGTAAATCTGATAAGCTGATTTTAATTGGCGAGAAATTATGCAAAGGACACGGATGCGGCGGATATCCTGAGATGGGTGCCCAGGCAACCAAAGAGAATATATCAGAGATAAAAACTGAACTTGAAGGGACAAATCTGGTATTCCTTGTTGCTGGATTAGGCGGAGGAACAGGCACAGGAGCAATACCTGTAGTTGCTGGAGTGACAAGAGAACTCGGAGCACTTACAATCGCATGTGTCACGATTCCTTTCAAGATAGAGCAGTACAGAAGAGAAAAGGCCAGAGAGGCGATACAGGCCCTCACAGAGTGCTGTGACTCAACGATCGTGATCGATAACTCAAAGTTGAGGGAAGTAGCAGGGAACCTCCCGTTAAAAGAGGCACTTGCAGTTGCAAACGCACTGGTGGGCGCATTCGTAAAAAACATAACTGAAACGATCACCCAGCCAAGCCTTATCAACCTTGATTACGCTGATCTGCGCGCGGTCATGGAGCGCGGCGGTATATCCTCGATCGGAATCGGTGAAGGCGACGGAGAGGACAGGGTAACAAAAGCTGTCTCTCAGGCGCTCGCTGTGCCGTTACTTGATATATCCGATATGTCTGCCACATACGGTGTGCTCATACACATCGTGGGAGGCGAGGACATGACGCTTGAGGAGGTCGCAGTGACAGGTGAGTTGATCATGGATAAGGTCCCCAACACAAAGAGAGTTATCTGGGGCGCAAAAGTGGATGACCAGCTCACAGGCAGAGTGCGCGTAATGGCGGTCTTGACAGGTGTTAAGAGTCCGTTCATGGACGGTGAGTAAAATATTTTAAGTGATGTGATCTTTCACATCACGTTCTATTATTTTTTTCAAGAAAATCAAGCAGTATCTCTTCAAGCTGCTGTTTGTTTGAATACGATCTCGCAGTAATATATTTGCTTGTATTCCCAAGAACCATTGCCGATACATATCAAAACCTTTATACCTAAGGCATACTAAATGAAAAAAGGTGATAATTATGGTAAAAATGCCTCCTGAGATAAGAGATGTCGTTGAAAAGCAAAAACCCCTCCCCATAGCCACCGCGGACAAGGGTGGGGTGCCCAACGTGGTATTCGTTACCATGTGGAAGATACTGGACGATGAGAATATACTGTTCGTGGATAACTTTTTTAACAAGACAAGAAAGAACATAGAGGCCAACCCCAATATGGCGATCGTGGCGTATGATGGTGATGCCAAGAAATCATACCAGATAAAAGGGGTGGTGGATATTGAAGAGAAGGGCGATACATTTTCAACTGCCAAGGCGATGGCAGATTCCAAGAAATTACCAGGAAAAGCGGCCTTTATCTTTCATGTGAAAGAGATATATGATGCGACATACGGACCCAATGCAGGAAAGAGGCTCGCATAATAAAATCTCTTCAATTTTTATACAGGATTGTCACAGAAAAGAGCAGGGATAATCTACCATCCCGATTATTTAAAGCACGATACAGGTTTACATCCTGAGAGAAAAGAGCGCTTAGTATCAATAATCGCCCATCTTGAAAAAACAGGACTGATGGAGCAACTGGATCTTATAGAGCCAAGACATGCAGGGCTAGATGAGATCCAGTATATCCATACACCTGAGTATATCCAAAAGGTAAAAAGATACTCTGAACTGAAGATTCCACTTGATCCTGAGACTATCCTGAGCAAAGACTCATACCGCGTCGCGTTGCTGGCGGCAGGAGGCGCCATAACGGCCGTTGATGCCGTGCTTGCTGATAGAGCCGAGAGTACGTTCGCACTTGTAAGACCGCCTGGACACCATGCAGAGCCAGATAGGGGGATGGGATTCTGTATCTTCAACAATATTGCGATCGCTGCACGCCATGCGCAGAAAAAAGGGAAAAAACGGGTATTGATCGTGGATTGGGACGTACATCACGGTAACGGGACGCAGGATGCGTTCTATGATGATCCTTCTGTACTGTATTTCTCGACCCACCAGTATCCTCATTATCCTGGAACAGGATGGCTGGATGAGGTCGGGGCTGGAGAAGGGACTGGTTACAATATAAATGTACCTCTGCCAGCAGGGACTGATGATGCAGGATTCATTGCAGCATTTGAGGAGATTCTTGCTCCTGCAGCGCTTGAGTTCAGACCCGATATAGTGCTTATATCAGCAGGACAGGATGCAGGCACAGATGATGGACTGGCCTGGATGAGAATGAGCTCAGGTGGTTTTGCAAGACTTGCATTTATCGTAAAATCAATAGCTAAAGAGAGCAACGTGAAAATAGCGGCTGCACTTGAAGGAGGTTATGATCTTGGGATTCTTGCACGGTCTGTCGCGGCTATAATAGAAGTGTTTATGGGAAAAGAACCGGATATGAAAGGACCGGTTAAGCCCGGTCCGCAGGTGAGAGCGCGGTTAGAACAGATAAAAAAAATCCAGAGCAAATACTGGCATCTTTGAGTTCATCAGACTCCGATAGATTAATACGTGAAAAGTTAGTATTAACACCAGAAGCCCGGTAGTGTAGCGGTCAATCATGCGAGGCTCTGGATCTTGCGACCAAGGTTCGAATCCTTGCCGGGCTATCCATCTTTAGTAAAAAACCCGTACAGTTCTATAGTAATAGAATGTGGGTGGGGTTTCTGGGACTAGGAACATTTTTCTTTGGCGGCAAAAAAGTTACGCCGTAAAGGCAATATAGACAATCCAAAGATTGAACAAAAGAAGGGCAATAAGGGTTATTGTAGCCCACCGACTGTACGAACCGTCTTTGTCGATACTGAACGCTAGTCGAGTATCTATCTCAGGCGCAAATAGACGCAATGCCCCCCTAAGAACGAATATCCAGCCTCCCAGTGTAATGATCACGCGCCAACTATATTCCCATACATTATGACTGGCGACAACAAGAAGACCGATAAACACAAAGAGAAGCGCAGAAACCGCCACTAAGCCAGGATTTTCGTAAACGTTCCTTTCTATGCGGGCAAACTCGCGACGGCGAACAAGCTGCGAAGCGGTAGCGATTACCATAAAGAGCCCGATAACTTTTGCCCAAAATATTGTCAATTCCATGCTGTTGATTTCCATACTTTACCAACTCACCCAGATTAACCAAATACCCAAGATGAGTAGACCATTTCCATGCTATTGAATAACTCCATAATTTATTTCTCCAGCCAAGGCCTCTTTTGCAGATAATATTTGTAGATTATTTGCTTCAACCTTTTTATATTTTTCAGTATTTCTCTATTTGTGTATATACTCTCTGATGCTTACATTCCCCCCCATGTCAATGGATACAGAAGCTTTATTGACGCCATAGGACAGGCTACTTATCATGATGGTAAGCTTCATAATCATTGAAAACAATGCGTGAGGCTGCAATAAACTCCTGCTCCTATTCAGTAAGTGATGCAATGGCGCTTAAAAAAATCCCCACAGGTATCGCGTCCCTCGATGCGACTATAAAAGGCGGCTTACCTTCTGGCTCACTTGTCGTGCTCATGGGCGATGTGGGGGCAGGTCATACCGAATTTGCTTATACCTCGGCTGCGTCGCTCTCGCTTATGCATTCGCGCGGACAGAAGCTAACAGAGGATTTCAGTATTCCTTCAAAAATATGCTATGTCTCAATCACAAGATCCAGGGAAGATGTACTGAATGAGCTGGATGCGTCTCTGCCCAGAGAATATTCTGAAGCTGCGAAGAGTCACCTTGAGTTCAATGATCTCTCGGAGATATATTTCCAGAGATCATCTGTACCGCTCTCATGGGCATCGTCTGCTGCTCCTGCATCTTTTGATTTTAAGATAAAGAAAGAAAAAAGCCTTCTTGAGATGCTTGTATCGTACCTTGATGCAAATGCCTCAAGCAGTGTTGTGATAATCGACTCGCTCAATGAACTTGTGCGGAACTTCTCAGAGCATACGAACTGGCAGGACTTTATCTCATTCCTGAGGGGTCTGCAGAGGGTATCTAAGCGGTGGAACGGGATAATCTATGCACTGCTGAGCGCGAATATATTCGAAAATAATAAGCAAGAAGAGATTGCGGATTGCGCCGATGGCGTGCTTGTTTTTAAATGGGGGGAAGCGGGTGCATCACAGATTCAGAGAACCATGCATGTAAGAAAGTTCAGGGCGCTACTGCCGCAGCTTGAGCAGGACAACATAGTGAAGTTCGAAACCCGCATCACTTCACGAAGCGGGTTTGAGATCTTAAGGGTAAGGCAGATAATGGGACGATAAAAATGAACCGTATTAACACAGGGATACCAGGCCTTGATGAAATGCTTGGCGGCGGAGTACCGGAGAACAATATAGTCACGGTGATCGGAGGCTTTGGTAATGGCAAGACCACCTTTGCACTCCAGTACCTCTGTACAGGATTAAAGCAGGGTGAGCAGTGTGTCTATATAAGTCTTGAGGAGAGCGAGAGCGCTATTCTTGATACCGCCAGGCTCTATGGATGGGAGCTTGCTCCTTTTATAGAGCAGCGAAAGCTCGCACTGCTGCACCTGAACGCAGGTGATGTGAAAACATCGGTAATAAGGATAGAGAGCGAGCTGCCTTCTCAACTGAAAGCATTCGGGACAAAACGGCTTGTGATTGATTCCATAACCCTGTTTGAGATGCTCTTTGATGATGTTTCAGACAGGCGAAATCGGCTTTTTGATCTATCGCGGATTATTAAGGGAACCGGTATTACGGCGATGTTAACATCTGAAGCAAGCCACGAAAATCCCTATCAGTCAAGGTTCGGGCTTGTTGAGTATATTGCAGACGGGGTGATTTCACTGAGGTATATAAGACCCAAAGATATGAAGGAAGTCACGCTTGCCATTGAAGTAACAAAGATGAGGAGAACACGCCATTCAAGGGCCATAAAGCCGTACAGCATAACGGACAAGGGTATAGTTGTGCACACCGAATCAGAGGTATTTTAGTTTAACCCAAGGCGGATTAAATCATCATCCTTTATTTCAATCATAGATTTCTCAATCAGGCTTAGCTCCCTTGGATTCAGGGCTGCCGGGTCGATAGAGATGATCAGTCTCGAATCATTGATGATAATGCTGTCGATAAAAGAGCTCAGAAAACCCAGGCTCCTTTCAAATCCATTTAGAGTTATTATGTTCTCCAGCCCGAAGAAAAGAACAACAGAGTTCTTATTGTTTTTTATAAGTTCAATAACTTTTCCATGGATGCCTACAAGGTTAGTAGGTGATACTGCGTCTCCCTCACCGGCAGATGTAGAGAGCCAGAGGAATCTGCCTTTGCATTCGCTAAGGTCGTAGGTCGCTCTGAGTACATCAGGATGGGAGATCGTAATGCAAAGACCGGCAATGCCGAATTTTGTAAGATTAGAATATATCGCCAGGCTCTTTTCATAGCGCTTCTCTTTTATGATGTAGCTATTCTTTCTTTTTATTAGAGAATCGTATCTGCTGATTCCTTTATCCTCCAGAAGCTTCAGTTTTTCTTCAAGTTCTTTTGCATATTTTTTGATCTTCTCTTCTGCCCTCTTGAGGGACAACTGCGTCCGGATCCGGGCTAAAGTCACTGGAAGGTCGATAGGTTTTGTTACATAATCGTTTGCTCCCAGGTTCAGGGCATCGACTATCCCTTCGCTCTGATCCTTCGCTGTTACCATAATGATCGGAAGCTCTGTCATAGAATATGTTTCACGCAGGATCTTGAGTACCTGAATGCCGTCTATACCCGGCATCATAATATCAAGAAGAACCACGTCAAAGGCATTTTTCTTGATTAACTCGATCGCTTGCTTCCCATCATCAGCGACCATTGCTGCATACCCAACTTTGACAAGGCGGCGGGACAGCATGTCACGATTTGCCTCATTATCGTCCACGACAAGTAAAGAGGCATGCTGAGAGCTTGGGACTTTCTCCTCAACAGAAGGCAAGGCAGTAGGCACTGTGCTCTGGACAGGTGTCCTGGAGGTATCTGCTGCCCTGTCTATCTTATCAGTTTCTGCTTTCAGAAGATAACTATCAGCAAGCGTGATAAAGTGATTGGTTGCAGCCTGGATCTTCTCAAGATCGGGTATGAAATCCGCCTGCCCTTTATCTTTGGCTTTTTTTAATAATATCTCAATGCATCCGATGAGCTGGTTCAAAGGCGCATCAAGCCCATGGCGCACCTGCTCCATATTCATCTTACCAGCATCGATATTCGAAGTATCGAGCATATCGTTGATAAGCAAAAGCAGGTGCTTACCAGAAGAGTGGATATTCTGAAGATCGGGTATGAAATCCGCCTGCCCCATATCTTCAGCATCCTCCTGCAGCATTTCGCTGTAGCCCAGGATATGGTTTATTGGTGTGCGCAGGTCATGTCTTATATTGGATAGGTCCTTGTCGGTCATCATGTTTACTTCTTCAATAATGCCTCTATCTTTCCAAGCAACCGGGGCAATTCAATAGGCTTGGTGTCATAGTCATCGCTGCCTGCTTCAAGCGCTTTTTCCTTATCCCCGGACATTGCATGTGCAGTCAGAGCGATAACTGGAATGCTCCTTGTCAATGCATCGGCTTTAAGTCGGCGTGTTGCCTCCCAGCCGTCAATCTCAGGAAGGCTCAGGTCCATCAATATCAGATCAGGCGATCCTGTTTGAGCCATAGAGATACCCTGCCTGCCATCAACCGCAGTGACGACCTGGTAGCCCTTACGCTCAAGACGCCGCTGCAGCATATCACGATTCATTTCGTTATCTTCAACTAATAAGATTTTAGACATTTTTTATACCACCTTTTTCCTTGTTCCCATGCTGGGTATAGCCCTCAACCAGATCATAGATCTGACGCAGCAGATCATCACGGTTTAATGCTCCTTTCTGAAGAATCTTTTTAACATGACCGTTCAATCGCAGGCGGTCTTCCTCTGTGAGTTCCTTTGCTGTTACAACCACGATGGGAATCGACCGCCATGCTTCGTTCTTCCTGAGATGCATGATGAACTCAAACCCATCCATCTCAGGCATCATGAGATCAAGCAGAATCAAATCAGGCATGTTCTGGGCAACACGATCAAGCGCTACACGACCATTCTCGGCTTCAGTAACAGACAGATTCTCTTTTCTCAGCATGCGAACTATCATCTCACGAGAGGAGGGGTCATCCTCCACCACAAGAATAGATTGGGTTGATTGTTTACTCAGGTGTTTTTTCAGGACAGAGACAAGTTGGTGGTCGATGGGTTTGAGCAGGTAGTCCGATGCCCCCAGGGTAAAGCCCATGTTCTTATCATCCAGCATCGATGCCATTATAACCGGAATATCAGCAAGATCAGGATCTGCCTTCAATTCTTTAAGGATAACCCAGCCATCCATGTGAGGCATCATTACATCCAGGGTGATAGCTACAGGACGCAGTTCACGAGCTAGTCTGAGACCTTCCTCTCCGCTTGATGCTGTTGCCACATTGAACCCCTCCTTTGTAAGGAAGCGCTTTATCAGGTCGTGCACCGCGGGATCGTCGTCAATCACAAGAACAGTATTTGGCTCAGGCGATATCGTAACAGGCGCAGTCGTGATAGCAGTCCCCCTGGGAGACTTCGCAGTTTCATCAACCTTCTGTTTAACAACCACTGCAGGGACACGGACTGTAAATATGGAACCCTTGCCGTATTCACTCTCTACCGTGATGTCTCCACCCATCATCTGGCAGAATTTTCGGCTGAGAGTCAGTCCCAGCCCGGTGCCGCCGTACTTGCGCGTAGTTGAGGCGTCTGCCTGTGAGAAGGCCTGGAACAGCTTACCCATCTGCTCAGGAGTCATGCCTATGCCTGTATCGCTTACCCTGAAGATGATCCAATCTCTGCCGTCCGAAAACTCACGTGCCACATCCAGCGTGACGGTGCCCTTCTCTGTGAACTTGCATGAGTTCGAGAGAAGGTTGAACAGCACCTGCCTGACTCTTGTCAGGTCTGCGTGCATTGTGCCAGTATCATTTTTATTATTTACTAACAGCGTATTGGCGTTCTTCTCTGCCAGAGGTTTGATTGTGGACGCCACTTCCTGTATCATAGTAGATACATCAAAATCCTCAAGGAACAAATCCATTTTACCCGCTTCTATCTTCGAGATATCAAGAACATCGTTTATAAGCGCAAGCAGGTGCTTGCCCGCTGAGTGAATTCTCTGGAGATCAGGTATGAACTCCTCCTGTCCCATGTCTTTGGCATCCTCCTGCAGCATCTCGCTGTAACCTATGATGGCATTTAGAGGAGTTCGAAGTTCATGGCTCATGTTAGCGAGGAACTGGCTCTTAGTTCGGTTTGCCTCTTCTGCAGCTTCTTTAGCTATACGTAACTCGGTCTGTTTTTTTAAATCGAATGTCATTTTATTAAACGATTTTGCAAGTTCTTCGAGTTCATCACCGGTTTTTACGTCTACCACATAATCAAGCTCCCCCCTTCCTACGGCCCTGGCACCTTTTGTAAGGGTATCAATGGGGTTTGTGATCATTCTTGAGATTAGAAAGGAAATTCCAGAGATTAGAAAAATCATGACAAAAAGAATCCCAATGAAGGTATTCTGAATATCATTTATTTCTTTATTGATGTGTTCATTGGCGAGCAAAGTTTTAGCTGTGATTTCTTTTCTTATATCTTCGGCAGGTCCTGAGAACTCGTCGATATAGGTTGTCGCTGCGATGAATAGATTCTTTTTATCTGCAGTTGTTCCATTTACAACTGTCAACGTCATGTACTTTTGTCTAATGCTCCCATCAGCCTCTTCCCATTCATAATATCCACTAGAGTCTTTAAATTTACCAATTGTTTGATTCAATATTTTCCATACTAATGGAAGCTTTTCTTCAAACACGTGAGAATCTGTATTAATCAACCTTTTTTGGGGATGGAAATAAAAATATCCTGTATCGATATCCATGAGAGCAGTATATCCCGTCTCGCCAACGGGTTGAACCGAAATTTTTTGAAACTTCAGATCGTTTTGTAGATCAGAGATTGTCATATTGGGGTGTAACTTAATGTAAACTTCCACCTGCTTGGCAACGTCCTTAGCCTTTTGCTCGATCATTTTTTCACCGAGAGCTTCAAGAGCGTGTGTTGCGTCTTTTATCGAGCTGTTACCCAAAGAGGCGCTGCTTTCCATGGCATAGTCCCCAACCCTGTTTACGTGGCTGAGTGCAATATATCCGAACGAGATAAGAGATATGAGAATAAGTACCAAGAAGGCTACTAGTATCTTGGTTCTTATTCTGAATTTTATACCTTTTTTTTCTCCGTTTGAGTTTTTAGCGATCAAGACCGTGATCAGTTTATCCAGTTCATCGAACATCCACTGCATGAAGCTCCTTGCAACCAGATTTTTTTCATCTTCTTACTACATCATCATTATCTGTGTGATGATATAACATATCATCCTTACTTAAACCTTACCTTGATTCATGCACTAGGGCACTCAAGCTCAAGCAGAAATATCTAATACCGAATAGATGGGTCATCTGCTTGATGCCAAGCCACCGAACATGCTTAACATGAGCAGGCCGATTAAAGCATATACTAATTGTTTCCTCATATTTCCTCCAATCAAACAGAATCTAATCCACGTTTATAAATATTTTCTGTGACAAGCATCTACACATCTAACTCATAAAAGATTTTCTTAAACTACGAATGGGTTCGTAGTTATAGCAGTCTCTTTTAATATCCATGTCAATATTCACATTCCTCCCTTTAATGGATTAAATAGTAGACATTGCCTCCTCCCTAGCTTTTAATCACTTGTATTACTTCTCCGACAATCCAGTAAGGTCCTGAACAACGTCCACTTGGCAGTTGCGCGGAATAACCTCTGGCTACGCGTCCGTCCGGCGTTTCATCAGTACCTCCGCCAACTTTAATTTTATCTCCCACTCGCGCCACAATCTGGCCAGTGCTGTCAATAACCTGAAATGTTCCGTTATCGGCGCTTAATGAAAAACCATACGGCCATACAAGCAAAAAGCCGCCAGCACGAAGACAACCGTCTTTTATTATCAATTCTTCCGGATTATCTGCTCCCAATAACGCTTGCATATAACTCGTGGCAGGTTCCTTTTGCGTTGGAAAGAAAGGAGCAGCTAATACATTAACATTGTCTGATTGAACTACATTTTTTATTTCCCAATTCTTTAACGAAGCTTTTATCACTCCATAACACGCATTCTTTCTCAATAGGACCGTCGCCGTCATAC
Organism: Candidatus Methanoperedens nitratireducens; assembly: GCA_020724545.1. Lineage (GTDB taxonomy): Archaea > Halobacteriota > Methanosarcinia > Methanosarcinales > Methanoperedenaceae > Methanoperedens > Methanoperedens nitroreducens_B. The sequence goes on along the minus strand of DYGR01000031.1, from coordinate 5,812 downwards.
ACCCTTATACTACGAACAAGCCAACCAGCTTTCTCACACTCTTCAAAGGTAGTGATTTTGGCACTTTCACTTTTTATAACCAAATATAGCGATGCTATAGCCAATAAAATTAGAACGCAAACTACAGCGCATATTTTGCGCTCTAAGTTATCCAACAGGTGAAACAACTAATACATTTTATGCAAGACAATATGTGAAACGGTTGCATAAAAATGAAACCAGTGTTCTCTGTACATCGATTATTGCAGTTCACTTTAAATATTCTCTGTGACAGGCATCGACATGCTCGAGACCGCTGAGTTTATGCCTTAAAGGGAACAGTAAGAAGAAGCATGGATGCAGGCATACAAAGCCTCAAAGAACGGGCTTTACAGGGTACAACCGCCCTGCTGGCAGGTCTTGGAGTAGGACTTCTGCTGAAGCAGTTGGCTTCACTTGTATTGCCTGAATCTTTTATATCGGATGCTGTAATTTATGCTTTAATTATAGCCTCGGTTTTCTTGGTTTACAGGGCGGCAGTAGGCTGTCCGATACGGAGCGGGCAAAAAAGGGAGCTATACCTCACACTGGCGCTTTGCGTAATTATTGGCACAGCAGCGGCATTTTTAACTCAGACTAATTCCCCGCTTTTAGAAGGTGACTCTGGCGATTATATACTGTATATTTTTGTGTTAACCACTCTGGGGGCAGTGATCGGCGCTCCAGGAAAACGGAGTATGGCAATACTTGCGCTGGCAGGTTTTATCGGCGGCGCCGCTGGCACCTTTGTTTATTTGCAGGGAGTTGATTTCATATACTATATCAAGGAACCGAAAAGAGAGGTTATAAATTACCTTATCAATAACTTCGATATGGGCGTGGGCATGGGCTCTTTTGTTACGAGTGTACTTATATTATCGTTAGCCGCCTTTGTGACTCTGATATTTTCAGTGGGAATTGGAATCGCTGGCTCGTCTATTTCCATTGCCATGGGTTTTGAGAAGGCAGCGAGGGTAAATACAAGGTCGGTGTATTTCAATATCCTACGGAAGCTTGGAATCGGGATTGCTGTGTTTATGCTGTTCTCTTATGCCTATGTGCTTTTTACCAGCGGCGGGGAATATGCGATAACAGCAAGCGGTGTAAGTATAGACACTGATAATAAAACCGCAGCTGTTTACGTTCCGGTATTCATAGATAGTAATGGAGCAGTTCTTGATATTTACGATGATACCGAGATTTTTGGGAATGCAACTTATGAAATAATAGATACCGAGTATGGAAAGGCAATGAAAGTTACAGGGAAAGGAAACATTTTGATTTTCACAAAGCATCCTGATGGTGCAAAAAGGAGCAATAGCGCGGTTAGTCAGTACTTGAAGGATTTCGGTTTAAGCATGAGCGATTTCAAGCCCTTCGATGGCGATGTTACAGCGATACCGCCTGTTAAAATTATGCCAAAAACAGGCATCTGGGTCTATTCTGACAGCGAGATAAAATTCCTTGGGCTGATGCTTGGTAGGGACAGTGGAGTTGGCATCAGCTATAATATGGGTTTCCCGTATTACGATAGATCAAAAGATATGATGGTGCCTGCGAACTTAACAAGAGGATGGCAGAGGATAGAACTGGAAACGTCAATCAGGAGATATCGTAACTTCCTGTAGGAGAAAATTGATATAACCCGATCATCGCATAAGAATAGTTTTTGCAATTGCAGAGCTAAATAGGTTTTGTGATATATGAGCGAGTGCTGGGGCATAAACGCTATCGGTCTTGAGGAATGCAAAGCCGTAAACTAAACCGCTCAGCCCGGCCTGGATTGCACGAGGCAGGTCGCCCAATGCAAGATGCCCGGCTCCAAAAAAAACAGATGAAACAATTAAAGCCGGGCTTGTTCCAAAGCTTTCTCGTAACCGGGATAACAAATATCCTCGATTAATGATCTCTTCAGGAAAACCAATCCACAAGATTTGAGACAAAATCTCAAAAGGCAAATTCGTGATAGGTTGTGCAGCCGATTCAAGCGCTTCCCCATGTAAAAATATCCTGTACCAGGTTTCAGTAACAAAAAACACTGACACCAGAGCAAAAGAGCCAAGCCCCCACAGTACGGCACGGAGTGGAGATTTAAGGCGCAGACCAAGCGACTCAGCAACTGGATTATGTTCGAAATATTTTACGATTAACAAAGGACACCATGAGAGCAGAACATAGGTAGCACCAAGAACGGCTAATATCTTCGGATCCGAGGAACGAACACTACCGAGGGCGAAAACAATGGAGATTAGAATCAACCAGTATAATATTGCTACTGCAGTGTTTCGTTTCATACGATAGATTCTTTGAATTCGGTTCAAATCTTTTGCAGATTTATAATTTCTGTCCAGTTCCTGTCATTATCAATCTCTCTATGATTGGCAGAGTTTCCTTGTTCAAGTAATGCTTCTTTTTAGCTCTATCTTTTTCGGTCTGTATAATAGCATATTTTTTAAGTATTGCAACGTGCCATGTTATGGTAGAACCGGATAGACCAAGAGCGTTTGCTATATCTCCCCGTGTGGCACCTTCATTTTTTGATAAAAATTCAATAATGCGCCGCTGTGTTTGTTCCTGTAAAGCTAATGAAACTATTTTTTCACGGCTGCTGTACATTCCATTGTTTTGAAAATACAGTGTATAGCCTCCACTTTTGAACTTGGTTATTAGATCAAAGTACTCAAGAACTCCAAGGTGATACAGGGCAGTTCCGCGATTTATATTTGTCTCCGTGATAATATTGATGAATCGTGCACCCGGGTTCTTTTTAATGTATTCGAGAATGTGAAGGCGGATTTCATTGCCGAGAGGATCGCCATGCAGCCATTTATATGACAGCAAAGTTCCAAATTGTCTTAGAACCGAGTACTCAAAAAAGGGCTGGAGCTGCACGAGCAGTATCCAGAGGGGAAGCTGCCAGAAATCGATGTTGCTTGTAGGCGGTCCTGTATATGTCTCATTGGCCATCATTTCATCACTGGCAGGAATGACAGTATAAGTGGTCTCGCCTCTTTGAACCGGGTGTACGCTTGAGTTGTACATGGCTGCAAGGAGTAAAAATATTACAAAAACCATGCCGTCGCTGAGCTTCATCTTATTTGGTTGTGCCCTATCTTTAGTTAAAATTTATGATACTCGCCCTGGATAATCCTCAATAAAGGAACCCGTACTTGTAGACGCTGTCGTGAAAAACAACAATATTAAGATGATCAATAGGATTAGTATTATGCCACCGGCAATAGCTGCAATAGCAATAGTACGCATGCCAGCATCTGTACTGTGTCGGTAAGCATATATGCCACCTACTAACAACACTACTCCGAGTACTGGCGCAGCCAAAGGAATCAGGATACTTAAGGCTATACTGAATAAAATAATTAACAATCCGAGAACGAGTTCCCGGCCATTAACTCTGTTCTCCTTCATCTGTTATTCCCCATGGTGATGGTGTACTCAAACTGCTGTGTATTCTGCGGCATTATGCCAAGTTCCAGATCCCCGGCAGGTACATCTGCTGTATACGTCTCTATGTACTGAGTTCCCATTTCCTGATATATTCCCTCGCTCTCAGACTCCCATGGAGGGAGCATGCTCATGCCGCCGAGGGATACGCCTCCTTTTATGACTGTTTTTGTCTTTGTCAGCAGTATTGGCTTATTATCCGATCCTGTCAGTGTTACTGTAAAGGACGGTTCTTTTGCGTTTTTCGTGCCTGCTCCGCTGGCAGCAAAGTACTTGTACATTCCTTCAAACAGGTTAGAACTGATCTCTATGGTCACAGGCGCAGCCTCCTTTGTTGTAAAAATCTTCACGAAAGGTTCTGTTGGCTGCTTCCAGATTCCAAATTCCAGTCTCACCATATTTGCCCAGTCATCACGTCGAAATGATGGATCGTCTATTCCCAGGTCGATAGCGCCGCGATAATTACCCTTGGCATCGGCTGGAACCTTAACATGGATATTCACTTCCGTGCTTTGACCTGCTGCTATTTCTTTTGGCGCGGTTATTGTAATTGCATCATCTGAGAAGGCGGATTCCATTGCCCCATAAGGACCGTACATGCGATCCTGCTGGCTGAGCTTCGGGTCTATGGCAACCGCCTTATCACCTGTGTTCTTCAATTTGATCTTGTAATCGTATTCTTTCCCAGCTTCCAGTTGATCGGTGATATACGGCTTCTGTATCTGAACTTTTGGCGGCGCCCAGACATTAATTGACAGGCTGAAAGCGTGTACATAATTCGGAAACGGCTGGGGATAAGGCGAAGGAACGGTCTCGTCAGTGAATGCTACCATGGCATTGTAATAGCCTATTGATGCGTCTTTCGGCACTGAAGTTTTGATTGTGAACTTTTGACTGCTGCCCGCCAGTATCTCCGCGTTGGCTGGTGTAACGGTTATCCACTCCTTATCCATCACATACTCGCCATACGGCGGTATCTCTGCATGCGGCGATACAGTAATTGATTTTGTCTCTTTATTTTTTATAGTTACTGTTAATTCCCTGTTCTCACCTGGCTGCAATTGCAGGTTCCCGTAACGCGGTGATATCTCAAGCTTTGTGAAATTCTGGACATCAGATGGTTGCATTACAGGCACGGCTCTTACTTCTTTCATGGCATATTGGCTTGATGCCAAGCCACCGAACATGCTTAACATGAGCAGGCCGATTAAAGCATATACTAATTGTTTCTTCATATTTCCTCCAATCAAACAGAATCTAATCCAGGTTTATAAATATTTTCTGTGACAAGCATCTACATATGCCTCTATTTAACCTCAAAGCCTCCGGGAAGAATAGAGATCTTTTCTTGCGGTAGTTTGTCTTTTAGAAGATCCTTAAGGGACATTAGATATTCGGATTTTTAAGTGCGCTGGCAAGCATGATCGCCCTGGTAGAATCGTCTTTGGCCCTGGATGTGTCCACAAATACCTTCTCCATCAGTACAGGGGCTCCATAGCCGTATCCACCGCCAAGGAATACAAGCGTCCTGAAGATAAGGTTACCTGATATCCCGTCAGGTGCCACTATAAAGTTAGCCTCTTTGATGGCATCTTCTATCAGGATTGAATAGTGCCCTGCGTTGATTCCCTTATCACATACCATCTTGGTTACAAGCTCTGTATCTGCAAGCGTTCTGTCAACACGCTCATCCCTGCCTATATCCTCAAATCGTCCCCCTGAGAGAAGACCTGCTCTTACCTCTATACCAAGTCGCCCGATGTACTCTGCGCCCCGTTTTATTAACTCGATCTTATCTGCAATCGAATTTCCTTCATCGATTCCTACAGGTGCCAGAAAAAAAGGTATTCCATCTGCGGTTTCCAGCAGCGCAACCCTGTATAATCGGTTAATACCCAGCGATTTTTTTAATGCAGAAAGTGTCTTTGTGGCACTGAGAGTCCCCCTGACCGCCCCATCTATCTTACCTTCTGCTAATAGCCCTATTAATCTCTTTGATGGCTCTGTGGAATGGATTACCTCAAGACCGGTACCTGTTGCATTAATCTTTTCCTCATCACCCACAAGCACAACCTCAGCATACTCACATGCGTTCTCCGCGCTTTTAATAAGTTTCTCTGAGACCTCACCAACCCCAAGTCCTATCCTCGCATGGTTGATTCTTGCTTTTCTCTCAATCTCAGAAAGTAGGCTATGATTTCTATTAACCATGTTAACAGACCTCTTCAAAAGATAATATCATTTTGATATTTGCTCTTTCCGGGTGTAGCCCTACACCCTCTATCCCGTCTGCGCTCCCTTGCGGGAATGCTTTCGGGAATGCTTTTCTTAT
>DYGR01000030.1 GCA_020724545.1 Candidatus Methanoperedens nitratireducens | reverse complement strand
CCTTTGAGACTCCCGCCGTCCAGGGTATTGATTTCAATGCCCATGCCGTTCTTGACCAGCTCCCAGAACCTGTAGAGAACACCTTTCTTATTCTCTGGAGCGATATTCACTGGAGGAAAGTCGATATAGACTGCCGCGCCTTTTTCTCCAGAGAAGTAGGACAGCACTTCTATGCTCTTGTCCTGGAATGTGTCCATGACAAGGGCGGCTTCCGTGATGGCTGCGGAAGGATCGGTCTTTGAATCAAAGTCCAGGTACATCCTGTCGATGACGGCAGAGTCGTATCTCTGCAAAGTTGTGGTAGACGATGCGTATGCATAGGCATATACAGAGATATAGAATCCAAGGCGGTTAGCAAATGCGTCCATTAATCCGACCAGAGCATCCAGAGAGTTCACATTGCGTATCCTTACGAGATTGAGTTTCGATTCTCCATGGAGCGGCTTATACGCAAACTCTCTCGGCCACTTATCCTTGCAGTGCGCCTGCCAGGATGAGATGATCTGGTCGTGCAGGCTCAGGGACGAACTCACAGACGGCAGCTCAGGCAGTGATATCTCCGCAAGCCCTTGATAGGGCCGCGAGCGCTCCAGCAGTTCTGATAATCTGGTCATTTTCCTCACTTAAAGCGTCAAGCGATGCGTTGAAAGCATCGTCTCTTTCTTTGAGCCTCTGCTTTAAAATAATCAGAGCACCTCCCCTGCATCTCTTAGTATCCTCTCTAACTCACGCATTTCTTCAGTGTATTCTGTCCAGAGCGAAGACCACGGCAGCGCCTCTACCGGCGGGCTGGATGCTCTCATTTTGAAGTGTTCTCTGAGCTTTTCTTTTTCATGGGATGTTTTAAGTTCTGTTTTTACAATTGATGTAGATGCTTTCATACAGTCTCCCAGCGCCGCCTGCTGTTCGATCATACAGCAGGCTGTGCTGTTTAGTTTTCAAGAGTTTCAAAAATAGTGCACTATTTTACGGTGGTTTCCCGGTTGGTTTGCTTTTGCAACGGTTTCTTTTTTAGATTATACTGCTGCTGAACGCGTTCCGAGATCAAGACCAACAAATGGAAATACTCTTAAGGCAGCAGTGCATTACGGAATTTGGAATATTCCGTAAAATGCAGTCCTGGGAGTTTGGAGCAGCGGGGTTGTATTGGCTTCGCAGAGCAGGTATGCATGTCTTTGTGCTCTGCGAATCCTTTCTCAGGCAGGTCTGCCTTTACTCCCCGCTGCGACTGTCTGCCTTTGTGAATGCAATGTCGGAAGGTTGTCACCATTGTTGATCCAGTATTTTTATGCCGTATTCCGATGCTGGTTTCATTTTGGGATAAAAAATATGTCTGCTGGAACGCATGCCCTCCGCCAGACATTGCCTAAGCTTAGCGGTTTCTCCTTTTGTCTTCTTTCAATCATTTAGAATGATATTTTAAACTTTCTAAATTATAATTGAAATACACATTGATGCGTATTCTTGCAAATTTTGAGAAAGCATGTCTTTATAAAAAAGTTTCAGAACACACACTCGATGTGTATTCTCGCAAATTTTAAGGATGTGCATCTTAAATCTTCATTCAATCATTTAGAGCGTATCTGAAAATTAGATATACTTCTATTGACAGGTTCTCTCATTATGGTCGAACCATCCAACTGACCTGGGATGCAAGTGAATGGACCTATCTTTTCTCGGCGCTCACTTGCAGAGCTCTCACATCCTGCAGTCCAAGTGCCTTTCCACCAATCCCCCAGTTCCCGCTCTTTATCTCCTGGACCACGATCGGCTTTGGTGAAACTTGAGTGTGTGTAAAGGAATTGATGTGCTGAATTTTCAGTTGATGAATCGGTTGATGAATTGGCGATGGGTTTAAATAGTTAAATCCATATTAAAAATAACTCATGATAGGACCTCAGGAAATCATTCTCCTGCTTTTCTTGTTTGTACCTGGGATTATTATTCTTTGGCTTTTATTTGGTAGAGGCAGGCAACAACAACAACAGCAACAGGTAATAGTGCAAGGAGATGCCCAGAGAAAACGAGTTTGTCCTAAATGCGGGTGGCAGAACGACAGGGAAGCCAAGTTTTGTAGCGATTGTGGTTTTAAATTTCCTTGAAAGCCGCATCAACGTTTTTCTTGAAACCCACATAATATTCACCAACCGCAAGTTCGACAAAATATTTTTAATCAGTCCACCGGAGATTCACCAGAGCCTTTGGTGGTAAGGTATAAATATCACTACTACAGATAATAAATTAGTTGAGTGGAGGTGAATTATATGTTAGGAGAAATGATAGGAGAATGGCAGGGTAAGATAACAGTAAACAGGGTATTACCTCCTGAAGGAGGATCTCCGAAGATTGAATCTTCGTTTCAGCAAAGCGGCAAGATTCTTGGAGTAGAAGTGACGGATATGGGAACATACTGGTCAGTGATCAGGGCAGGAGGCATGCTCTATGGAGAGGCTCATGGAGTCATGATGACCAAAGATAATGAGATGGCGACTTATACGGCACAGGGAGTTGGAAGGTTCACAAAACAAGGAGCATCAACATGGCGCGGATCGCTGTTCTTCCAGACATCGTCTCAAAAATTGGCACATCTCAACAGTATTGTGACAGTCTTTGAGTACGAAATAGATGAGAACGGGAACACGCATGCGAAGCTCTGGGAATGGAAGTGATGTCTGAGTTTCGTACAACGTCCCCAAGAAGCGCAATCCGCTGAGATTATCAGAGATTTCCATTTTGTATTTTGAATACAGCCGCATTTGCCCTCAAGATTGTCTCTTCTGGGTTCTCATTGGCAAGATTCATAGGTTTTTGAATGTATACAACAGGCTGCACACCCAGGGATACAGAGAACTCTTCTACTGAAAAGAACTCCTCTTTTGGATGTGAATGCCCCAAAAGTGATTCAGTTAATCTGCGCTGTTTGTCAATCTCTGTTTCGGATGCTCCTTTTCTATAGTTCGGAAATCCAAAAACAAGAAGTCCATTCTTCTTGAGATTTTTATGGATAAACTTATTCAGATCTTCAAAGAAAATCCTTTTGTTTTCTTTGGCTGATAGACCGCTGCATAATGCGATCTCATGTTCTGAGCTTACCATCAACAGGCAGTTGGCAGCAAAGGGCATTTTGGCATCCAGCGCGTCTTTAAAAGTCATCTTTAAGGGTATGTATTTCACTGACGAAAGCTGGGGAATATCATAGATCGTGGTAGAAGGTTCAATATTTATCACTGTTGCTTCTATACCCAGATTCTCGATAATCTTTGCACCCATCCCAGGGCCGCCACCTATATCGATTATCACATCACCTTTGTTCAGGTGACCTGACAGGACGTCTTTGATTAATTCGTGCATCACACTGATCTTTTTTGCAAAGGTATTTGCATAGTCAATGCCGTTGAATTTAGAAATACTGTCCATAATAATTTCTCAAAATAATGTGTTTCTAAATGTTCCTTGTTTACATATATGGATTATGATATATGCCTTCTCTTCTGCCATTATTCATACCTCCATCCATGGGAGAATATTTACTCTAAAATAGGTTGTGGAGTAATTCACTGTTCCAGTACAAAGTCCTGTCCCGCATGAACAATTATCCCTTTAGCTCTGAAGTCTGAGTCTCGTACAACGTCCCCCAGAAGCGCAGCTCTCTGGTCGCTGTATATCGTGATCGTCTCATCGAACTCTGTCTTTATGAGCGTGATTGATTCATCGAACGAAGCATTCCTGAGATGCGCTGGAACTGATTCTCCTGACGGCAGAACATAGCTCATAACAAGTTCTAAAGTCTCATCTGCTCTGCCCAGGCTGGATCTCTGGGCGAGCATGGATTCATCGAGCGTTGCAATTGATGGCGCGGCGGTGAGGGTTACAACCTCATCAAGCAGTGCTTTTGGAATGATAAGAACGATCTCATCGACCTTCGCAGCATGCATGTAGTTTCTTATCAGGCTTATCTGCTCATCAGACGCGGATAGGCCTGCTCTGGAGAGAGATATTCTTTCATCCAGGGATTTGCACGGCTTAACAGTTAACGAGAGGTCGCAAACAGTTGTTTTCCCGAGGTGGATTGTTTCATCGGATGAAATATAGCCAGTTCTCTCTATTGTGATGGATTCATCGAGCGATTTGCACATCGATATCAGAACTGTAAGATCCAAAGCTGAGATGCTCTTCGTTCCCCATAAGTGCACCGATTCATCAAATCTGAAGGCGCCGGTCCACAGCCCTTTAGAGATAAGCAGTTCTTTCATGCCGTATGAGTTCCCGCTTCCAAAGAGCGTGTCGGTGATAATGCCTGCTGCAGTTGAGAAGGGCATATTTATTGGGTTAATTATGCTGCTCTGATTAACTGATGCCTTTCGAAGCGGGAGATTTTGTGGAACTGCGGACAGGTCCTTGCCCACATGCTTCCCGGTGACTGCAGCGTTTTGGAGCGCGAGCGCTGTATAAGAGATGCCTGTACTTTCGATCCCGGGAGATGCTGCAAGTTCAAACTGCCTGAGTTTCTCTGTTCTTTCCGGCTGCACTGACTGGCCAGATATTATCGCTCTCAGGAATTCCAGCAACGGGTGCGCTTCTAAAGCTGATGCGTTTTGCCGGTGTTTATAAAAATTGATCTCTTTTCCAGTTAGTGCACCTGCCAGGACAAATCCGCGTTCAATGCTTGCTCTGACGAGTTCAAGCTGCCTGTGAGGTTCGGTTAGGCTTTCACTGCGAGGCGACCTGAGCAGGAGATGCTCGATGAATTCCCTTGCACGGGTGATTGTCAGTATGATCTGCTCATCGAACGGCTTGTATCCCGTAGCTTCTGCCGTAAAGCTTTCATCGAATTTGCTCTCACCTGCTGGAATAAGCTGCCCTTCCTTTGATGCTCTTAGAAGTTCAGGCGGAGCATGTGCAGCCAGAGATGCCGGTGGTGATGCTGATGTAAACGTGAGTTCTTTTCCTGAAAGCTCCTGTCCTGAAAGGACTACTGAATGTTCAATGCCTGCAGGCTGCAAAGTGTACTCGCTCTTTCCCTGCGGCAAAGAGGCAGGAGATATATGGTGAATAAAAATTGGCAGTTCTTTTGAGTTTCTAATATTTCCGCTTTCTACGAGCCTTTCGGTTATCGCGCCATTCAATAATTTCAATTGAGTTCGAGTTATTGCTAGAGAGCTTGCAGCTATGCCAGCCCTGTTTAGAGATAGCGGCCTTGGGGTCGAGGGCAGATTATTTCCCACATGCCTTCCTGTGATAGCAGCTCTTGTTAAAATGGGCTGTCTGAATCCTGTTGTGCTCTGCAGCGAAGGGGATTTTTGGATTTCAAGAACAAGCGCAGTATGCTGCTTTCCTGCAGTTACTATGTGCTCCGACAGCGCTGCTTTGCTTATAAGGAACTCCTGCTGCTGGACGATGTCCTGCGGCTGCACAGCAGGATGCCTGGAAAGAGCCAGAAGGACAGCGTCTTTTGCAGGAATTGTTAGACCGAAGTGCAGTTCCTTTTTCTCTGCGGTCCTCAGGGTTAGCTGGTTATTTGCAGATTCTGTACTCTGTTCTCTCTGATGTCTTAATAATATGATTTCTGAGGATGCATGTTCAGGCATTTAAAAATAAATGAAAGGCAGTGAGCTAATAAGTGTATTTCATTGCCATTGTGAGTCTTGCAGCATATGTCGCGCTCTCTTTGCCCAGGCAGACGTATTTCGTGGTCGAAGGTGCCGGCAGTGAGATGATGTCCTGGTCCACTATGCCAGTCCCCTCTCTCCACGGGAAGCAGTGCTCGATTATGCCTATCGGCTTGTTGTTGAATCTCGGTTCGGCGTGTATTATCCCCTTCATGAAATACACGTTAGGAGGACTGCCGCCCTGGCTGAGAGGCGCCCATATCGGGAAATCTATGCCCTTGATTCCGTAGTTCTCAAAGGTGTTAAGTCCCGTGGACCTCTGCCCCCACCATGTCTGCGCAAGAGACGAGAAGTTGTTGGCATCGCCGAACGCACTGTCAGTCGCTGGCGGCGCCCATGGGTGCAGTACCCATGCCCACTTCTTTGACAGGGCATTCTGGTTCCCACCTCCCCACGGGAAGCTATTTGCATGAGAATGGAAGAACCACAGCGAGTAGCCGTCTGAGAATTCCTTTGTTTTGAGTTTTTCCATGTTGAAGAACACCGATGTTGTGTATGTCCATGAACTCCAGCCGTATCCGCCCGTTGAGTCAGGCTTGATCATTATGCATAAGCCGTTTCCTTTGTCAGGTGAAAGTTCGTCGTCATCCACCCAGAACCAGTACGCCACATTGTGCGTGAACAGTACTGCCTTCTGTGCGTTTGACATGCCGGTGTTCCACCAGGCGATTGGAATAATGGTTCTCTGCACATCTCCATCAGGCAGGTTGGTGGTGTCGTTCCAGGCGGTTGAGACGATCACTTCGATCCCGAACATGTACTGGGCCGAGTCGCCTCTTGTCTGGAACATCGCCTGGTTGACGTCCCAGAAAGGGATCTGGAACACTGTGTACATCATTCTTTCCTGCCCTGTTTTAGCAGGGTCTTCCCATTTGACCACTCTTCTGTGATAGCACGATACTCCATAGTCAGCGTCGTTGCCGTCCCCGGTATATCTATTTGAAGCTGCATACGGATTTGTGAATTTAGAGTCTGATGCGATCAGCCTATCAGCCAGCATGTTTACGATGCCTGGCATTGTTGAAGAACCGCTGTAGAATCCCATGTTTATCCTTGCTCCTTCTGATCTTCACTGCTTTGAGTTTCTTTTTGACTCTCTGCGTTCTGTTCAGTTGAATTTCGCATTAATGTTCCCTGAAAAACTTTTAGCTCCATCTACAAGCCTCCTAACTTTATGCCGTGAACCTGATTCTCTGGCGTCTCCAGAACTTTTGATCTGACCTCTCCTGACCTGAGATCCACTTCTTTTGTTATTTCCCTTGATTGCGAATCTATGTATCCTGCAGACTCTGAGACCGTTTCAGCGATATCTGAATCGATCTCTGCTGTCTTGAAGTGCAGTGCAAGCTGCGCATCAGGCGGGATCGCGGCGAACGAATCTGGCAGGATTTTTCCTTCTTTATCTTTTATCGCAATGAGGACTATTCTTAAGCCCCTGCTCTCGCACAGGGTTTTAAGCTCGCTCCATGTCATGCTGTTTTCATCTATTTTGACCAATGCTTCGTACATTGTATCCCTCAGCTGCTATAATTGAATGCCAGTTTTGCCCTGCCCTTACCTTCGCCTGTTGTGTGCGTGCCCGTGGGCGTGCCTGCCTGAACAAAAAGCTGGCAGTAGATGAACTGAGTGAACTGGTCTACGGCTGTCAATTCAGTTGTAACGCCGTCATCCTTTGTGATGGGCTTGGCTGCGCTGTATGTCTTTGCAGAAGCTGCATTTCCATTCTGCCTTGTGCCTGCGCCGCCGGGTGCTTCCCAGACATTGGTTATCTTGTCGTAGTGCTGGATGGTAGCCTGCCCGTTGAAATCGCCGTCCACATAGAACTTCAGGTTGTTGACCCTTGCATTTCCGCCAAGATCTACTAAGTGCCCCCAGAAAACCCTTACGGCTGACCAAGTATCTGCGTCTATGTTTATAGAGCCAAAATTTAAAGGTGCAGCCACGCTCGCTTCCGAGTTGCCCGGATCTGTTACTTTCTTGTTGGCTCCAGGATTGTTCGAATCGGCTCTTGTCACTAATTTGATTACAGGGGTCGTGGGCATGAGAAGTTTTGTGAGTGTTGCTTTAAAATAGTTTTCCCCGTTGGAGCTTTGTACCTAAAGTACCATTTTTAGCTGATTTTAGGTGCAGATGTTAGACTTTAGGTGCAGAAATTGGTTCATATAAATTTTTGTAGTCTGAAACTCGGGTGAAAAAGCTATTTTGAGTAAAATAGGAGTTATTTAATGCTAAAATCAAAATCAAAGAGTTTCAAACGATCTCCAAATTTCTTACAGTCGCATTTGTCAGCTATGCTGTGTTATGAACATAAACTCCATAATCGGATACCCTGCTTACGCTCTCTATTACGCGATCAACAATAAAGCCCGAACCGTCGAAGATGACATTACTTGAGGTGATATTAATACAGCTTGAAGCCCTGCTGTTCATTATGTTCACGGTGAGCACATATTCTCCCGGCGAGTCTAAGGTTGACCGAAATAGAACTTGTAATACTTATCGCCAACTTTGAAAACTGGTACACCGACACCGCCTGGTTTATCATAAACATTTAGTTTTCCATTCTCTTTCCGGATTTCATATATCATTTCATGTGGTGTGTAAACATTAAGTGTTCCCTTCTCTTTCCAGATTTCGTAGACTTTCCTTCCCCCTCCCGCTTCAATTATAACCCAATTTTCAGGCGATCTTCTGATCCAGTGTTTTTCAAAAAGTGACAAACCTTTAGATTCAAAAAAATCCTTTATTTTTACTATTTTATTTATATCCTCTTCTCTTAATTCCCCTCCCATCTCGTACGGAACTCTATTTAAATCCTCTTCTAACTTAGCATCCATTATGCTGAACAAATATTGATTTTCAAATATATCCCATCTACCATACAATTCAATGGGAGTATATGGCGATTTAAATTCTGCAGAGAGATTAACTATGAAGGCGTATTCAGAAATATTTAATCCGTTGGATCGAAATATATTTTTCAATTTTACAGGCACGTTTCTTAATTCCATTGGACTGGTGCTCCGGTTCCAGGATGTTAGGGGCAGCTCTTTCTCTAATTCTGTATCTGTTATGCTGAATAAAAATTGGCCGGATTGCTGCTTCTTAACAATAAAATCCCTTGTTCGGCCCCATTGATTGGGATCAATATCTGATAATTGGTTTCTATTGATCTCATATTCGTTTATTGCTTCTCTAAGCAAGGGGTATTCATCTAATTCTTCGTCTGTTATCTCAATTATTTTTTCGCCTGATGGATAAATTCCCTGAGCACCTATAGACAATCCACTTCCTCCTCCTAAATAAGACAGTATAAACCATCCGCTGGCTATTAAAAATAGAGTAGTAAAAGAAACGGCAAAGGCTTTTATTGAGAAATTAATCAGCGGTCGGTCTTTAAATTTATATATTCCAACTGAAAATAAAATCAAAAAAATAATAAAAGGACCTATCATGAGCTCGTAAATATATCCAATACCATGTCCTCCCAGTAATGAATATAATATCAAACTACCCAGTGGCATTCCCGCAATAAGTCCTACTACTAAAATAAAGATAGATGCAACAAATGTAAGTACAAATGCCTTCAATGCAAACCTGAAAGTGCGCTCTTTAAAAAAAGATAATCCGATGGTAAATAAAATTGTATAAACCAAAAATAGAAAGAAAAACTGGAAAAATGGACGACCGAATACTTCTTCTAAATACTGGCTGATTGGAAAAGATAAGATGCCTATCAGGAAAAATATAAGATATATCCATTGTTTTTCTTTTTCAATTGAGTTATTCATTTTGTGCAACCTTTCGCATTCTTTTAACTTTTATAGAACATAAACTTTAGGTGCAACTTCATGACTTTAGGTGCAAGTGCGACTTTAAGTGCAAAGCTCCGAACGTAGAAGAAAGTATAAACAGATTATGGCACTCGGAGCAGTCGCCCTGCTTTAAGGACTTTGCGTTCTTCATCGCCGCGCAGCGCATTATCAAAATAGTTCTGTATAAAAACAGAAATCTATATATATTGTTCTGTACAAAAACAATATTGATTTTTAATGAATACTGCGGAAACGATATTTGAGGAATGGAAAACATACGCCCAGAAAAAAGCGCTGAAGGTGCGGGCTCTTGATTTAGAAGGTGTAGTAACAAATTCCCGACTCAAGGTCATCGGCATCACAGGCATACGAAGGTCGGGAAAATCCAGCATTCTGATCATGCTCCAGCAGAAGCTTATCAAGGAAGGTGAGAATGCTGCATATATTAATCTTGAGGACAGCAGGATCAAAGATAACAAATCGGTGCTTGATAATGTGCTCAAATGGTTCGGAGACAAAGGATATCTTTTGCTGGATGAGGTGACAGGCGCGCACGACTGGGAGGGATGGCTTGCCAGAAACCACGAGCTATTAAAAGGAAAACTGCACTTGATTGTGAGTTCCTCTCGAAAAAAGCTTGTAACTCCTTCGAGACCGCTCAGGGGCCGAATGCTTGCTTATGAGCTCTACCCGCTGTCCTTTAAAGAATTCCTGAATTTCAGGGGCATTGAAGTCGAACTGACCGTTGCGGGTATCGGAAGAATAGAAAAGGCGCTTGAAGAGTATCTTATATATGGCGGTTTTCCTGAAGTCGTTCTGATCGAGGATAAAACTGACAAGATACGGCTTTTGAATTCGTATTTTAGAGACATTATTGGTCTTGACGTAGCAGAAATGTCTGACGAGAGCATAACGACTGTGGAGCTTTTTGGAAAATACATAATCGAAACACCCTATTTTTCGGCATCAAGATGCCTGAACTTCTTTAAGGGATTGGGACACAAAATCGGCAAAGAAAGCCTGCTTGACCTTGAAAAATACTCTCAGGAAGGGTACCTTTTCTTTTTCGCTCACATATTCTCCTATACCATAAAAGACCGCACACAGTATCCCAGAAAAGCGTACCTTGGCGATACGGGCTTTATGTATGCAATAAGCGGCAAAGCAGACATGGGTAGGCTGTTTGAGAACGCGGTATTTTTGGAACTGAAGCGTAAAACGCCGCAGCAGCACGACATCCATTACTGGAAAAATAAAGAGGGCTTTGAAGTGGATTTCGTCATCCGAGAGGGGCTAAAGATCAAAGAAATAATACAGGTTGCATACGAATTGAACAGCGAAAAGACAAAAGACCGTGAAGTTCGTGGGCTTGCGGCATGCGCCGTGGAAGCAGGTTTAAATCATGGTCTGATAATAACAAAAGATTTTGAAAGAATCGAAACCGTCAATGGAATTAAGATAACTTTCGTACCGCTCTGGAAGTGGCTTCTGGGCGGGTTAAAGTAACAAGCCTTCCTATGATATCCTTGCGCATGCTCTGTAATTTCCTTATGAACTACTGCGCGATTGTTATGTTTGAGGAGCCATCTATACTGAGCTTATTAGTAGAGTCCCTTGAGCCTGATCTCAAAACGTATTTTTCAGTGATAGTCGGTTCATCTGGAGCATTTATGTAGTTCTCTGAGATCTGAAACATGCCCTTTAAAAACGCTGCTCTTATTTCTCCGCTCTCACCTGTATAAACTGTTTCAACATGCGCTGCGATAATTGGTAAATTGCTAATCGAACCGATGGTCTTTGTGAAGATGTAAGTCTGCCCTTCCTGAACAACTTGCATATCCACCTCATCGCCGTAATAGAGCAAGGAAAAGAGCACAGTCCGATTGACAGCATCAATATCTTTAGCCTTCAGGACATAGCCCTGCTTCAGGGTCAAAGTGCTTCCAGCGCTGATTATGCGCCGAGTATCGTCATTAATAAGTATGCTGTGAATCTGCCCGCTTTCAAAGGTTGTTATTTTTTTATATCCTGAGATCAGGCTGTTCGCAGTGTATCCTGCGAAGTATCTTGAGCCGTTCAGGTAAAACGAATAATACTTGCCAAATGGTCTGTATGCAAAACTGACTTCTTCCAGCGGATCAACCTCCGCAAGCACGAATCTCTGGGCTGAGCTGTTAAAGACCGCATTCTTATCTTCATCATCGAGGCTTGCTTCAGCAGTCTCAACAGCGATGAATTTAGCTTCTGGTACAGGGCGGAGCATTACGATGTTGTGCACTGTCTGAGTCGAAAGCACAGTCAGTGAAGCTGTATGATCCTGGAAGTTCTTTTTTGTGCACTTTATTGAAGCAGTTCCCGGCGGGCATTCCAGATCATACACTCCTGAGGCATAAACTGCAAAGATATAAGTGCCGTTTTCAATCCTGAAAATAGATGGGCTGTTGATCTCAGTCCCTTCGATGTCCTTCACTGTGCCTTTTATAAATCCTTCTATCGTGAAATTTGCCTCTATTATCTGCCCCGGTTCTACTGTGATCTGAAGCTTCTCTGACTTGAAGCCGCTTTTTGTGACCACAAGATCAGTCGGCGGTAATATTGGCGGGAGAGGCAGCGCGTATGCACCTCCGCCGTTAGTGGCCGCTGTCTTTATTCCGTAGCCCATGAACGTCAGATCTATTTCAACTTCAGCATCCGCTACTGGCGTGCCGTCTCTTCTCAATACCCGCCCGAAAACAGCCTGATTGCATTCCCTGAAAACCGTGATGCTTATTGTATGTACCGTATATCCCCACTGGTCTATGAGCTTCGCAGTCCATCTTCTGTCAAACTCTTCCGCGCCTGTGATTGAATAGTACCAGCTGCCTGAAGCTGTTGTGACGCTCTGTCCTCCTCTGAGCACGCCGCCGCCGTCGTACAGCTTAACAGACATGCTGTTCGGCGGTACACCTGTCATCGCCGTTCTCATCTTCCAGCACAGCTGCCCACTGACCGTATGCCAGCGGTCCCTGCAGGGCATACCTCACAGTCGGCGGCGAACTGGTGAACTCCTTGCGCAAATCCAGCATTACAAGGTTGTGGCTGGCATCATATAGCTTGATCTTGCAGTTCTGGCGGAACATTGTGTCGTATGAGATGTCCATCACTTCCTCTGGGAGGTATTCTGGTTTGTCAAAACTGATCACTGCTGCTGTCACGAGTTTATCCAGCAGAACCTCAGCCTCTTTGAAGCACTCGTATCTTGAATCAAGCCCTCTGTGGTCAAAGATTGGCGTTCTTATCTTATACCCCTGCCTGGTTAATCTATGCGTTATCAGCAGCGGATGAGCATCGCTCCACTGTACGGAATTCCCGCCGCCTGAGTTCAATGTATGGAGAGTTTCGTAGCCGTCGTAATAAGTTGCCTCCACGTTATCTAAATATTCTCCTGTCTGCGCATCCTTGAAGATCAATTTGTGGGTGTGGTGGTGATGGAAGGCTATTTTTGCATATGTGCAGGCTCCGTGCGGTAAGCCTGATAAGCAGACTTTCTGCCCACTGCAGGCTTCTGCTGTGATCGCTGTTCTGTTCCAGCCGCCGTACCATAAGAACTGCCAGTAGTCCCAGCTTAACATAGAGAAAGGGTTGCTGCTCACATCAACCTCACAGCCGCTCTTCCTGAGATAGAGTATATTCCTGAGGCCTTCAGATGTCCTCACAAAGCTGGTCTTTGTTTGAGTGATCGTATCGTGAACATCAGCGACGTGGCTGAACAGCGGAACCGACATGTGCTTCAGACCCGCACCTGTAAGGGTAAGAAGGAACTGCCTGTCCATCAGGCGCACCCCTGACGTATAAAGAGAAACCCGGTTACCGTACATGGACGCTGCCTCTATGATCTGCGGCAGGTCTGCACGCAGCGTGGGGTCTCCTCCTGCGAGGTATATCTGGTCGTTCCTGCACTCGCCGATGTATGAAAGCAGTTCTTCTAACTGCGGCTGGACATGCTCTTGTTCTATGTTCAGTATTTGTTCTAAACGGAGATTTAAGAGGTTTTATATAATGAAATAAATACTACAAAATTGGCAGAGTCCATATACCTGTACAAGCTTCGGCCGGTTCAATATGAAAATAGATTACTATGCGAGGCTTTTGGGCATTCAGAAGGTTAAAAAGTACTACGTTGACGGGAGAACGCTGAAACTTGCCACCTGCATGGCTCTACGCGAGGCTGGTGAGCGCCACCACGATAACGCCGGAGGGAGCAGGAAGTTAAGTGCTGTTGCCGCTGGGCATTCGATGACTGTAAAGGAAAAGTATTATGAAAAAGTAGGGGCAGATTTTGAACAGGTTCATACCAGCTATAAAACATACCATCCGGCATTTGCAGAAGGATGGTAATCTTTCTTTTTAAGCTCTATGTATTCATCATCATTACGTACCTGTACCAGTGGCTCATTAGCGTTTCATAAGTTTTTCTCCAGAAGGAGCTATAGATCATGGAGAAATTTGCCATCTCTTTTACAACATCTTTAATTGAAAAAGATCTGGATGGGAATTTTATCGCACTAAAGGACGCAGAGATACTCCTCATAAAAGTGTACAAGCTGTAATCAAAAGCCTCCTTAAAAGTGTACAAGCCATTAATTCCATGATTTGTTAAGGTTTATAAAGAAAACTGCTGCTGCTATCGGTGTACAACCTCAAAAATCCATGTTATTACTTTAGGGTATATATAGATAAATAAATAAAAATGTGCCTGTACGTACAAATGTATAAACACAGTGAATAAAAATAATGAGTATGAACCTGCTGAACGATTGAAAAACTATTATTCTCTGTGTGTTCGGTTTGAGATATTCAATAGAATTGAGAAGAATTTGAGAGCGTCCGATGAATATCGAAAGCTTAAAGAAAATAACCTTGGAACACTGATAAGTCCAGTCCCTCTTACACCTTCTGAAATCAGGAAGAATCCTTCCATCCTGCTTGATATTGTTACCGATGGAATAATTCTTTACGATGCTGAAGATTTTATAAAAAATAAACTAAATGATTTGAAAAAGAGACTTGAAGCTATAGGATCAAAGAAAGTATTCTTAGGCGATGGAAAATACTACTGGGATTTAAAACTGGATTATAAGTTTGGAGAAGTTGTGGAAATATGAAGATGAGAGCCGCAGAGAGGTTATATGAACGCTGGAATCTCCCGCCGAAAGGATAGCTCTGCGAAAGTTTGTCACATGATTAAGGACAACCCCGATGCTCCATTGTGGATCGATCTGAGCAAATTGCCTGCATGCGTCCCTCTTGATTATGATGGATTTCGTGCTATCCTGAGGCGGTTAATTGAAAGGCATAATGAACTTGCTAAAGAGAACGGAAAGCCTATGATCAGTAAGAGGATAACAACACATTTGTTCCGGTACTATGCTCAGACTAGGGATGAAAAACAAGGTATGCCTCGAATGATTATGTGCAAACTCAGGGGTTGGAAACCAGATTCAAAGCAGCCTGAGAGGTACGCTCGATTAACCATAGAGGACGTCGATGAGTACCTTAAAAAACAACATGGGCTCGTATCAGATGTAGAAAACGCAGAGCAGATCCCGAAGGCTGTGAAATGCCCACGATGTAAAGAGATCAATGCGCCGGGCATGCAATACTGCTTCAAATGCGGATTGCCATTGGATGAAAAAACTATAATAAATTTTGTGATTTTGCAAAAATCAGAAGCATAAATCACAACCTCTTGAATGTGGGTTTTATGCTACAGTCTTACAGGATTATAAATTAAAATTATTGAGAGATGATATGTTTAAGTAAAAGGAAGAATGATACTATATGGGAGTGAATTATAACTATGGCAAGAAATACAGCGGTAATCGGAATCTATTCCAATAGATCTGGAGTTGAAACTGCGGTTGATGCTCTAAAAGCCGCGGGCTTTCGGGGCACGGATATCTCGGTACTCATGCCTGAAGAGGTAGGTACAAGGGAATTCGCATATGAGAAACATACTAAAGCTCCTGAGGGCGCGGCGACAGGTGCCGGCGCTGGAGCGGTTGTCGGCGGTGTACTGGGATGGCTGGTAGGGATTGGCTTACTGGCTATTCCAGGTGCGGGTTCATTTCTAGCCGCAGGTCCTATTATATCAACATTAGCAGGCGTAGGTGCGGGCGGCGCAGTCGGTGGAATCGCAGGAGCTCTTATCGGTATGGGTGTACCAGAATACGAGGCAAAGAGGTATGAAGAGCGCGTTAAAGGAGGCGAAATCCTGCTCTCTGCCCACTCAGATGATTCTGAAATGATAAGGCGCGCCAGGGATATCTTAGAGACTACTGGCGCCAGGGACATCTCCACAGCCGAAGAGGTCAGGGCAGGTTATGCCGGAGGAGAGAGACCTGTGCCTGGTGTTGCTGAAGAGGCTTATGAGCGCTAGCGCTAGTATTAAAATTTTTAGTACGAGGGCTGAATAGCGATAAATGAGGGGCCAGGTATGGCCTCTCTTATCGTCAACGCAAAGCGTAGCAGCAAATTCCTTTGCGTTGAGTTTACTATATGCTGCATAAATACCCCTTTATACCATTACTAATATAAAGTAATGGTGGATGTTTGATAAGAATAATAGATATTCTGCAGCTCATAAGGAGATAACATCAGCAGCAAGGCTTTCTATATACTCCAATACTTTTTTACTCTCCCTTAAACTCATAACCGGCTTTTTCATGGGCTCAATAAGCGTGCTCTCTGAAGCGCTTCATTCAGGTATTGATCTTCTGGCTGCAGTTATCACCAATTATTCTGTTGGAAAAGCAGGAAAACCTGCTGACGAGATACATACATTTGGGCACGGCAAGTTTGAGAATCTATCCGGCACTGTCGAGGCCCTGCTGATCTTTGTGGTATCATTCATAATACTTTTCACAGCCTTTGAAGATTTATTAAAAGGAGGAAGTATTGAATTCATTGGCGCCGGTCTTGCTATAATGGGAATATCAGCAGTTGTGAACTTTTTTATATCAAGAAAAATCATGAAAGTCGCAAAGAGAACTGAATCTATTGCCCTTGAAGCAGATGCTTACCACCTCTCTACAGATGTGTACACATCAGCAGGAGTCTTTATCGGCCTTGCTCTCATCCAGATAACAGAGAATCCGATCTTTGACCCCATCCTAGCAATCATAGTAGCATTCATCATTCTCAGGACAGCATATGACCTGACGAAGCGCTCTGTTTCTGGATTGATGGATGTAAAACTCTCAGATAAAGAAGAGAATGTTATTAAATCCATAATTGATGATCATTATTCCCAGTATGCAGAATACCATGATCTTCGCACAAGAATGTCAGGAGCAGAGAGATTCGTGGACTTGCATCTTGTTGTGCCTAAGAACCAGCATGTAGCGGATGCGCATGAGTTCTGCGACCATCTTGAAAAAGATATACAGAAGGAAATCCCCAATCTCTCAATATTGATACATATCGAACCCTGCGAGATAGACTGCGAAATATGCAGGAAGCTGGATATCTGTAGAATTCGGGATTAGAACATCCTCATAAGCGCTTCCCTTGCAGGCATCCCGATTGTTATGCCAAGTTTCCCGGCAGCCCGGGAGACATCAACAGCTCTTGCGTCCAGAACATCCTCAATGTTCCTTACACCTGTGACCCTGACAGCAACATCCCCGAGTTTGTCAGCTACTTCCATATTGAGGTACCCGCACATGACAAAGCCTTTATCTGCTCTTATAACAAGTAGTGGGGCATGTTCCATATCCAGCTTAAAACCGAGTGCACTGCCGTTATCAAGCTTAATCTGTTCAACAAGCATGAGTTCTACTAGCTTTACCGATAGAAATATTTTATCACGGCACAAATCAATAAAATATCAACAGGAAAGATAAACATGGGAGACGTCCAGAGAAACTTAAAAATTGCAATAACCCTCACATCAACTATCTTCTTCTTAGAATTTTTTGGGGGGATCATATCCAATAGCCTTGCCCTTCTCTCAGATTCAGCCCATGTTCTTATGGATGTGATAGCACTACTTCTTGCTTACGGTGCAATACGAATATCAGCCCGCCCTTCCAGGAGAGACATAACGTTCGGCTACCACAGATTTGAGATTTTTGCTGCCTTAATTAACGGATTAACGATTATTGTGATTGCGTTCTTCATCTTTTCTGAAGCTTATGAGAGGATACTGGAACCGCCCCAGGTAAGAGGTGTTGAGGTGCTAATAATCGCTACTATAGGTCTGACTGTCAATGTCTGGGCGGCTTTAAAATTGCACGGGCATCATGATATCAATATCAGAGGGGCATACCTGCATGTAATTGGCGATGCGCTCTCATCTGTAGCAGTAATAATCGGAGCGATAGTTATCATTCTTACCGGACAGCATATCGTTGACCCGTTACTCAGTGTTTTAATCGGTATGGTACTTATCTACGGCGGGGTAAAACTCATATTCGGTTCTGCTCGTATCCTCCTTGAATTTGCGCCAAAGCATGTTGATGCCGATAAACTGAAGGAGATAATGATGCAGGTGGAGGGTGTTAGAGGGGTGCATGACATACATGTATGGAGCATATGCTCCAATATACATGCTATGAGCGCCCATGTTCTTGTGGATAGAATCCATGTCCAGCAGACAGATGCCCTGATAAGGAAGATCAGCAGGATACTGAGGAGGGAGTACCTGATACTGCACACGACGCTACAGTTTGAATGCGCTGAATGCGAGCCTGCGGAGATCGTGCATGAGAGCCGTCATTGATATTTATCTTATAATCACAATAACCATTATAATAATTATATTTTAAGTATGAGATAAATTTAAATAGAGAAAAGGACTAAATTGTTATTAGAAAAATCAGAGCCTGAAACGATCTGTTGAGATTATTCAGGCTGTTGAGTAAATAATGAGGTGTTACATATGGGAGTATGGGCATGGGTTCAACCTGTAGGCAGAATCTGGAAAGTTGTATCAGATCGCAAGAATGGAAAAATATGTGTATATAACGAAAAAAACGATTTGATCCTTGAGCAGGAAGGACTTAGCAAGGAAGCAATCTCTCTTATCGAGAGAAATTTTCTCGGGATAGTAGCAACCAGCTTATCAGAGGAAAAACCAGGTGCTCTCCAGGGTATAGCTAATAAAAAGCAGATCCCTGAGTATGATTATATGTATGCATGAGTGCCATGATAAAATGACATGTTTATGATAGATTTCTGATGGCAAATAATAAAAAAGTTTATAGGCAGTGATATATTAATATATACCTTTTATAATTTAAATCTAATATCTCTTTGGTCTGTGGTTCTGGTAGCACTCTCTGCAGTATACCGGCCTATCGCCTGATGGCTGAAAAGGTACCTCGGTCTCCTGACCACAGTCCGCACAAGTTGCTTTGTGCATCTCTCTCGGACCGCTCGATCTGAAACCGCCGAAACCGCCTCTTCCACCACGGAAGCCGCCTTTTCTATTATCGCCCATATATTTATCTCCTTGGTATTAATCTCTTGGTGTTAATTCCCTTCTTCAAGGGATGCAATTGCGAATTTTCGCATGACTCGCTCAATCTTGATCTTAACCTGGTCTCCGATTTTGGTACCGGGCACGAAAATCACAAAGCCCCGGATACGTGCAATTCCATCTCCTTCTCTGGCAATGCCCTCGATTGTGACATCGTGAACAGCGCCGGCTGAGACAGGAGCGTCCTTATCTTGTTCTGTAAACAATCATATCCCTCTATTAAATTAATCAATCAACCTAAAAGAAGCACACACAGACAGGTTAATCCCTAGCTCTATAAGTTACTCAATAAGCCAACTGATCTAATAACTATACAACCTGTGGATATATAAATTCTCTGTCCAGGCCAGGGTTTACGGCGTTTGGGTCAAGGGGTAGAGAAAGTCCACATGCTTTACAAGGGTTGCGCCCCTTGAGGACGCACACACATATTGCGAAGCAATATGTGGATACGCAATCGACTGGCGTGACAGTCGACGTGGATACGCAATCAACTGGCGTGACAGTTGGTTAACGCCTGTGGAGATTGAATCCTCTACTTTAATTTCTATGGAATACTTCAACAGCATTCCATACGTTAAAGCAAGTTCGGTCTATGAAGCAGGAAGCTTCATAGCTTTAGCATGATGTAGTTCACCAGGTCACAGTAATATTTCAATTTACAACTGTGCTCTATCTGTGTTGTTATGATATAAGCTTCCTCCAGTATTTTTCCGATAGCAAACGTACCATGACTGAAAACAATAGCACCCCTGTGGTCGCGCAGGGCATCAGCCGTGTTTTTCGCAAGCTCTGTTGTCCCGATGCCTCCCCTCACAACAGGGATCTCATGCAAAAAGTACTGCCCTTCACTGTCGATAGGAACGATCATATCTCTATCCGTCAGCAGCGATTCAATAACAGCGAAAGGGGAATGAGCATGAATTATTGCCAGGGCCGAGGTATTCTTATATATCGCCCTGTGTACAATGCTCTCTGATGATGCGATTATATCAAGGCTTGAGGGCTTATCAATATCTACCTCAACAACGCTATTTTCATCGATCTCATCAAGAGCAAATCCTGTTCTGGTTATAAGCATCCTGCTGCCGATGCGGATACTGATGTTGCCGAAATGAGATTCAACAAGCCCGTGATCCACGAGTTTTTTTCCGAATTTAGCCATATCCTGCCACATGATCATTTCCTCTTATGGTTTCCTCTTAAAGAGGAGCCAGGAATCCTTTCCTTTGAATTTTGTCTTTATTAAGGCATATCTTCCGATTAATTTTCTTCCTTTAAGGAGAAAGAGCAGCCGATCCCCCTTTTCCTCCTCAAGACTGAACTCTCCTTTATCCCATATGCGCACAGCTCCCGCTCCATACACCCCTTCAGGTATCGTACCCTCAAAATCAGCATACTCAAGGGGATGATCCTCTGTCTGGATAGCCAGGCGCTTGATGCCCTCTTTCTCAGGCGGCTCTTTGGGAACAGCCCATGACCGCAGCACTCCGCCCATCTCTAACCTTAGATCATAGTGTAGATGCGTGGCATGATGCTCATGCACTACGAATATACTGCCAGCACTTTTTTTAGTACTACCTTTTGGCTCAGGTGATTTTGTGAAATCCCTCAACCTCTGGTATTCATCAAGCGACATATCTCACCCGAAAGTAAATGCAGAAGGGCACAGCTTGTTCAATATGCAATCATGGCAGCGCGGTTTTTTTGCTGTGCAGATCTCTCTTCCATGCCTTATGAGCAGTAACGTAAATACCCCCCAGTCTTTATTGGGAACAAGCTTCATCAGGTCTTTCTCTATTTTATCAGGATTGGTATTCTCTGTCATGCCAAGCCTTGCAGAAACCCTTTTCACATGGGTATCAACTGCTATTCCCTCGTTCTTCCCGAAAGCATTTGATAGTACGACGTTTGCCGTCTTTCTTGCCACTCCCGGCAGAGTGATAAGATCCTCCATGTTATCAGGAACCTCTCCACTGAAGTTCTCAACCAGGATCTCACATAATCTCTTGATGTTCTTTGCCTTGTTCTTATAGAAACCTGTTGAGTATATATCCTTCTCAAGTTCCTCCTGCGGGACTCTTATGTAATCCGATGGAGTTCTGTATTTTTTGAAGAGATCTTTTGTGACCATATTTACCTGCCTGTCAGTGCACTGGGCTGAGAGTATGGTGGCGATTAGCAGCTCCAGGGGATTAGAATAATTAAGCGCTATCTTTACATCAGGGTATTCTTTTTTTAAAAATTCGATGATTCTATTAACTCTTTCATCAGCCATGACTTCTAATTATAAAATACAGTGTTATTAAGGCTTTTGACAGATTATTTAATTGGTATTTTAACTCCCACCGTGATGGGATTCTTAAGTGGTGCTTTGATCGTTAGAAGGCCGTTATCGAACTTGGCATCCACATGCTCGGTATCAATGCGGTGAGCCAGGGTATAGCATGAAGCATAGACAAGATCCTCTTTAGGAGCACGGACGCAGAAGGATTCCTCACCCATCTCAAGATCGATCTTCTCTTTCTGCACGCCAGGGAGTTCTATCTCAATATGGTAGTTCTCTCTATCGTGGTCCACGCATATCGCTGGAATAACCTCAGGATATTTGGATTTAGCACTTTTGGCCATAAATCTCCACCTCAGTTAAAAGTACACAAATAACAGATATAAAACTTCCCTACAACATTTTTACAGGGAAGGTATAGATTTAATAAACTACCATTTAATAGTATTATGCATTACAACATTATGATTTATTAATTCATGGAGTATATTTATAACATCGTCCTTGGGGATTTTAATAAATCTCCTTGAAATGCGGATAACATCTTCCACTTCCACTTTCCCGTAATAACTTAACAATTTTACAATCCGCATAACAGTATTCTTTTGCCTCTCATGTTCACGTGTCTGGTATGTGCGTATGGCTCGAAGGAAATCTATCCTCCTGAACTCTGGCCAGAAAGGAGCGCAGAAATACGCTGCGCATTCATTTCCATTTGTCTGCCACGGAAGGAAATTGGATAGCCGCTCATCTCCGCCAGTTCTGATAATAAGATCCACATACGGTATTGATCCGCTTGCAGGATACAGGTTATTGGATATGGTCTCTTCATTGATATCGTCTATATGCAGCTCGCCATTTCTGATCTTCAACGCCATGGCACGTGCAGCATCGACAAGCTCCTGCCTTCCGCCGTAGGCAAGAGCCACATTCAGATACACGCCATCATAGTTTTTTGTTATATCTTCGGCACGTTTTGCAGATGATCGCAGTGCTGGCGGAAGAAGATCGGTGTTCCCAAGTACTCTGACCCTCATGTGCCGCCTGTGAGTACGGGCATCTGTGCATATTTTATCGAACTTTATCCCTATAAGTTCAAAGAGGTACTTTTTTTCCTGATCGAACCGCTCAAAATTCTCGGTTGAAAAAGCATAAACAGTAAGCTGTTTAATACCAATATCGAAGCTCCAGTCAAGAACTTTCTCTGTAGTATCCGCACCCTTGAGATGACCGTAGTACCTGGCCAATCCGTGCTTACTTGCAAAGCGTCTGTTGCCATCCATTATTATTGCAACGTGTGATGGGACTGGATAATCCTTTATTTCCTTGGCAAGTAAAACCTCATAACCTTTATATAGAATTCCCGCAAAATTCAAAATATCACTTCCTATACTAACTATCAAATAAGTATTAAAATTTACCTGAAATCTCCAAGGCGGCGCTGTTCCTCTGCTTCTTCTATGGGCACAGAGGTGCCTATCTGTCTTAAAATTTTCATGGCTGTTTTAGTGCCGATAATCTTTGCGATTACCCCTGGTTCTGTCTCCCTGAGCGCCTTCATATCTTTAAATCCAGCATCATACAGCTTGCGGGCGCGTACCCTGCCTATGCCCCGTATCTGGATAAGATCAAGAAGCTCAGGATTTGCCCCGTATTCTACGCGTTTTTCAAGCTCATGTACCTTATTCACCGATGACCATCTCTTGAATATACCAAGCTCTGCCATTGAGTGAACAAGCCACAGCGTAGTTTCAGCAAGAGCCCTTATATCACCCTCACCTATACCGTATTTCTTAACAATATCCTCCTCTTTTTTCTCACTTATCCAGTCAAGCATAACACATGCGGTCTTGACCTCGGATAGGAACCATTCGTAACTCACCCTGGACTGATCCGGTATCTGGGTAAACTCCATGCCATGCTCCATGACAAAGTCGCTTATCCACTCATAGTCGTTTGAACGCAGATACAATGGCCGCATATCAGGCGTCATGCATACAAGGTGAAGTAGAGTTAGCTCTGTATACTGGATCTCTTTCTTTTCTATCTTCTCCATGCCTTCTATAATTATAGACGCCGAAAGCGGGTCGATATATAAGCGTGATACAAGCTCACCTAGGCCCGTAGGAACAAGACCATCCCTTTCGTCTATCATCTTTTTACCGACCAGGAAAACCATCACTCTCTCAATTATCACTTTCAAGCTCCATGGTTCCTGCTGGCATGAGTAGAACGTAGAGCCAATGAACTCAAGCAGCTCTTCCATATTTCCTGCAAAACCTGTTGCAATGGTGGAAAGGATGTGTTTTCGCAGTGCATTTTCGCTGCTGAGCTTTGACCAGATTTTTTCAACATCTGCAAGAACATACATGTGCATGAGCTCATCCAGTTCATTATATGTTTTTGCGATAAGGACAGACTCGCCGTAAGGGTCAAGCCTTGGCCGTCCTGCCCTCCCTGCCATCTGCTTGTATTCAAGTACCGGGATGGGAGTAAGACCGAAGTTGGCATCGTATCTACGATAGCCTTTTATAATAACCCGGCGTGCGGGGAGATTGAGCCCTGCTGCGAGCGTTGGGGTTGAGACGATCACTTTTATAATGCCGGTGCGGAATCCACCCTCTATGAGTTTTCGCTGCTCCGGGATAAGGCCTGCATGATGGAATGCGCTGCCGCACTCGACGCATGAGGCAAGCTTTCTTGCAGTATCCACCTCGCTTGATTCGCGGATTTCTGCTGCAATGAATGTTAGCTTTTCTTTTACTTCATGGGTAATAAGATCCGATATCGATGCCCCGATGCGCGATGCCAGGCCTTCTGAGTTCCTTCTGCTGCTCTCAAAAACAAGGCACTGCCCGCCCTCTATGAGGGTATCGCAAACAAGGGAGATTGCGCTATCCTTATGTCTTTCTTTGATCTCCCTCTGGCCACTGACGAAATTTATGGTGCTGCCGAAGAAAATACCTTCTTTTAATTCTGTGGGGCGCCAGTTACTCACAACAAGCCTGGCATCTAACCATTTTGCGATCTCATTCGCATTCCCTATGGTGGCTGAGAGTGCAATCATCTGCAGCTTCGGGTTTATACGCATCAATTTTGCAAGCACGATCTCAAGCGTTGGTCCCCTGTCAGGAGAATCAATGAGATGGATCTCATCAGCGATTACAGCAGTTATCTTCTCCATCCAGCGGGACCTGTTGCGCAGAAGCGAATCCACTTTTTCAGATGTGGCAACAATGATATCAAAATTCCCGAGCCACTCATCCCTGGAGTCAAAATCGCCTGTCGCAATGCCTGTGGATATTCCCCTGCCGTCACTCTTTTTTATGCTCTCAAAACTGCAGAAACGCTCGTACTTCTCGGATGCCAGCGCTCGAAGAGGCACTATATAGAGGGCTTTTCCTCCGCAATTTAATATTGATTTTAGCATGGCAAACTCAGAAAGCAGGGTCTTGCCAGAGGCTGTGGGGATCGCTGCCACGATATTCTTATCCTCAAGAAGCCCGGCCTCAATTGCATCGACCTGCGGAGGATAGAGCTCGTTTATGCCTGTATCATGATAGAATTGAATGGCGCTGTCCGGGAGGTTCAGGTCTGAGATTTTCATCTGGGTAGCTTAAGGGAGGGATTGCTTAAAAAGAATTCCTCAAGGTCATGCGTAAACTATATATCTTTGTTCGTTCAGATACGAACTGATAGCAAGCAAAAACAGCTAACATGAATATGCTTCTTGATACAGGACTATATACTCGCGCGCCAGGATACTCCGTGGTACCTCAGAGGAACTGGCAGAAATGACTGGAGATAGGAAATGGTTTAATTTATCTGAGATCTCAGGGTTGTGTACACATATATGTAATACGTACCTATAGAGGAACAGAAATAGAACACGGTGAGAGATAAAATATGAATGGCAAGGTAAATACAGGCAGTAATGGGTCATCTGAAAATAAGAAAAACAGGGACCCTGTACACCTCTTCTCAAGCTGGTGTAAAAAATGCGGCATCTGCATCGCGATCTGTCCAAAAAAGGTACTTGAGCGCGGTCCTGAGGGCTATCCGTACGCAGTCCACCCGGAGGACTGCATCCTGTGCGGGATGTGTGATATCCACTGTCCGGATTATGCCATAACCCTGAGGAAAAAAGACAAAGATGAGGAGGAAGGACATGAAGAAGCGAAAT
The DNA here is from genome assembly GCA_020724545.1 of Candidatus Methanoperedens nitratireducens. Taxonomy (GTDB): domain Archaea; phylum Halobacteriota; class Methanosarcinia; order Methanosarcinales; family Methanoperedenaceae; genus Methanoperedens; species Methanoperedens nitroreducens_B. Next base: position 10,788 of record DYGR01000030.1, on the reverse strand, counting down.
GATGTCCTGCTCCAGGGCAATGAAGCCTGCGCACTTGGTGCCCTGGCCGCAGGCATGAGGTTCTATGCAGGATATCCAATCACACCAAGCACAGAGATAGCTGAACTGCTCTCTATTGAACTGCCGAAGATCGGCGGAACGTTCATACAGATGGAGGATGAGATCGCCAGCATAGCAGCCGTCATAGGTGCAAGCCTTGCAGGGGCGAAGTCAATGACAGCTACAAGCGGGCCTGGTTTCTCACTGATGCAGGAAAACCTGGGATTTGCCGCTATGGCAGAGATTCCCTGCGTTGTGGTCAACGTTATGAGAGGGGGGCCGAGCACAGGGATGCCCACAAGGGCAAGCCAGGGGGATGTTATGCAGAGCAGATGGGGCACACACGGGGATCATCCTGCCATCGTATTATCCCCTGGCTCCGTGCTTGAATGTTATACCCTGACAGTTCATGCCTTCAACCTGGCAGAGAAATACCGTACACCTGTTATAGTGCTCATGGACGGTGTCATGGGGCATATGTGGGAGAACATCCAGATTCCTGAGAACCTGGAGATAATTAACAGACCAAAACCAACTGTACCCCCTATATGGTACCGTCCGTATGATGATACCCCTGGCGGAGAGATTGTCCCCCTTGTTCCATTTGGTGAGGGGTACAGGTACCATGTGACAGGACTTGTGCACGATGCACTGGGTTTTCCGACCCTTGTCCCTGATGAGGTAAACACATGCCTTAAGAAGATTATCTACAAGATCAAGAACAACCTGCATGATATCATCAGGATAGAGAAATACCTGCTGGATGATGCCGATATATGCATAGTCGCACATGGCAGTGTAGCAAGATCAGCCAGGGAGGCAGTGAACATGGCAAGGAAGGATGGTATCAAAGCTGGAATGCTAAGGCCGATAACACTGTGGCCTTTTCCCCGCTTCAATCTTGAGGACATCAGCAGGAAGGTGAAGGTGTTCGTGGTACCTGAGATGAACTACGGTCAGGTGTACGGCGAAGTGCTCAAAGCCTGCCATAGAAAGGTTATACGTGTCACCAGGGTTGATGGCGAGCTCATAACACCGGATGAGATTATGAAAAAGATAAAAGAGGTCACGATATGATGCGGACTTCAGAGACGGTATATAAATACCTGCGGCCGAACAAGAAATTCCCCCATGTATGGTGTCCCGGCTGCGGTATAGGTATAGTGATGGGCGCACTGGTAAGGGCTATTGATAAGAAAGGGCTTTCCAAGGATGATATTGTACTTGTCAGCGGCATCGGCTGCTCTGGCAGGATGAGCACATACCTTGACTTCAATACACTTCACACCACCCACGGGCGGGCGCTTGCGTTCGCTGCAGGCATAAAACTTGCCAAGCCCAGGCTTACCGTTATAGTGGTCATGGGAGACGGCGACGCAACAGCCATAGGTGGCAACCACCTGATACATGCATGCCGCAGGAATATAGATATTACCGCACTTATCATCAACAATAACATATATGGCATGACAGGCGGCCAGTACTCTCCCACGACTCCCATGGATAAAAAGGCAAGCACAGCGCAATACGGGAATATAGAGAAGCCGTTTGATATCTGCAAGCTGGTGGAGGCATGCGGTGCATCTTTCGTAGCAAGGGGCACGACATACCGCGCCAATATGCTTGACCCGCTAATAGAGAAGGCGATTAGCAGGAGAGGGTTCAGTGTTGTTGAGGCCATGGCCCAGTGCCCGGTCCAGTACGGCAGACGCAACAGGCAGGGGGGGGCTGTGGATATGATGCAGTGGTACAGAGATAATGCTGTTCCAGTTGCAGCGTTCAAAGAGATACCGCCCGGTGAGGCTGGTGAGCGTTTTCCCATCGGTGTGATGGTAGACCTGGATGAACCCGGATATATAGATCGATATAAAGAGATCATCAAAAAGGCAGGCGGTGAGGTACAGTGAGATTTAATATCAGTCTCTCTGGCTCAGGAGGCCAGGGTCTGATATTTGCAGGAGCGCTGCTGGCTCAGGCTGCTGTTAAAGATGGAAAGAACGTAACCCTGACAAGCAGCTATGGACCTGAGGCCAGAGGCGGCGCAAGCAGATCAAACCTGGTGATCGATGATGAACCAATCGATTTTCGAATGCCTGGCAGGCTGGATGTGCTGCTGACAATGAACCAGGAATCGTGCGATACCTATCTTCCAGAACTGAAGGATGAAGGTATATTGATCGTGAACTCAAGCCAGGTCATACACCGACCGCCAATACGGCACTACAGCGTCCCTTTTACAACCATAGCTACCCAGATTGGTGCAGCGGTCACGGCCAATGTGGTAGCACTTGGAACGATCATAGAACTTATAGATATAATCAAACCGTCATGCCTTGAGAAGGCACTTGCAGAACGTATCAGGGAAGATCTGCTGCCAATAAATATAAAAGCAATGAAAAATGGGCTCAGTATGGGCCGAAGATTGAGGAAAAATATCGATAAATATTATACATGCTAGTGGCTCATGGATTCTATCTTCCGTATCTGCCCATCAGTTCGCCTTTTGCCAGTATGTGCCCTTTCATTGCACTCTCAAGATCTGCCTTGGATACTCCTGGAGGCAGGTCAAGCTTTGTGTCCAGGGCGTATACCTTGAAATAATACCTGTGCGGTTTGCCAGGCGGAGGGCATGGTCCGCCGTACCCTATCTTCCCGAAGCCAGTAGTTCCCTGCCGGCTTCCGTCATTTAACGTCTTGTTTTTTGGTACTGCTTCAGGCAGTCCTTGCGCTTCTGGCGGAATACCATAGAGCACCCAGTGAACGAACGTTCCGCGCGGGGCATCAGGATCATCCATGATCAATGCAATGCTCTTTGTACCTGCTGGTATTCCGCTCCATGTCAGTGGGGGTGAGATATCCCTGTTATCACAGGTATATTCAGCAGGTATGGTCTCCCCTTCCCCAAACGCCTCAGATGTGATTGAGATGTTATCCATATTATTCCAGTAACTTTTTTGTTACATATTGTAGTTATAGTTTTCGAGCACACTTTCAGATCAGGTATATATAGTTTCATGACAATATCTCTTACGATAGTTTTTGATGAGCTCAATATGAGAAGGTGGGAAAATATGCCAAAAGTAGTTATTGTATATCTCAGTACATCAGGTAATACAAAGGCTATGGCAGATGCCATAGCAGAAGGAGTCAGATCAAGGAATGTTGAAGCTCTGGCCGTGAATTTTCATGAAGCAGATATAGAAGACCTCAGATCTGCTGATGCCATTGCCATAGGCTCTTCGACTTTTTATTATAAGATGCTGCCTCCTATGGAGAAATTTATAGAAAGCCTTGCCAGAGAAGATGTAAACGAAAAAATAGGGGCAGCTTTCGGCTCCTATGGGTGGAGCGGTGAGGCGCCCGTGATGATCGCAGAAAAGATGCGCCAGATCGGTATGAAAGTGATCGACCCTGTATTGCGTATTCAGTACGCCCCTACTGATAAAGACCTTGAGGAATGCAAACGGCTGGGAAAGGATATTGCAATCAGAGTAAAAGCTAAGTAGGGAAATATAGGGTGTTAACCATTAACCAAAATTATATCTACCATGCAGTAGAATCAACTGATAGATGCATATCCTGAAGGTGAGAGTATAGTACGATTAGAGAGGCAGGGCGATTCGTTTGTAATGATAACAGGTACAGCAGAGCAAAAGCAGGATATTGATATGTTAATAGATGCCATATCAGAGCTTAAGCGAGATTCACCAGATAAAAATAAGATAAAAGAAGGGCTCATGTACCTTGATAATTCCGCCGGGGTTGATATTAGATATGAGATTAAAACAGTGCTGCAAAAGGCAGTGGACAGAGCGGATAAAAAAGCATGACCATTAGTGATCTATGAGTTCAGTGCAATATCCCATTGATGACAGAGCTGTTCCTTGTACCCTACATAAGCATATTTGATATCCACAATGTAGCTGTTAGAGATTGGCTTAGTAGTCTTGATGAGTCCACACTGCATAACCATCTTGAGTATCCCTTTAAGCTTGGCAAGTTGTTCCCTGAGAGCTCGCAGCGTGCCCTGGTGAGCGTGGATGATGCCCATTTTGAGACTCTGCGTTTGCTTGACATTATTAACCCCCAGGCAGTTTTTCTTGATATATCAGTTAGCTTTGTTGAGCTTGAGAACAAATACAATAAAAGACTTATATCACCTCTACAGTTCTGGTCTGAGTATTATCAGATACCGGCCAGCGCTAGCAGACCCCTGGAGACCATATACTGTATTTATATGAACGGGATTCTTGATAAGAAGATAAGACTTATTGAGAGTAAGGATAACCTTCCTTTAAGTGTTGTGTTCTATGGCCAGGATATTAAAACCAGGGAAGAACTCATCCCTGTGTATGAGGATGTCTTTGATAAGGATAGCGAATTCACATTACAGACAGCAAGGGCGATTAATGAAATAGCTGCATTCAGGGAAACTCCAGGGCATATCTGGTGCAGCCCGATGCAGGTAAAGCAGGCAGCTATTTCATACGAGGAGACCGAGAAGTTCTACAATGAGCTTTTAATCCGACTTGAGCGTATGCTTAAGTTCAATACCAGGGGTTATATTATCAAAAGTTTGAATGAACAGGCACTGGAACTCGTATCCTCGTATGAGAGGTTTCTGGATTATAAGATAAAAGAAGATAGAATGAAACTCTCAAATATCATTGAAGGCTTACATATGCTGACCACGCAATCAGATTATTCAGATATCGTGATATTCTGCGGGCCGATGCACTACTCTGCCTTTTTGAATGCCTTTAAAAAAGAAGAAGCATCTCTTCAGGGTATTACAATCGAAGATATCGATATCGCTCCATTGCTTGATAAAATAAAGCCGTTTACCCAGAAGAACAGGATAATGCAGAACAACTATGATGTTGCTTTAAAGATCCTTGGACGGGAAAAACCAGAGAAATATAATAATCCAAATGCTGCTCTTATTCCTGCATGAGGTATTCGACATTCGACCTGGCAGCCCGGTAATATCTCATTAGCTCATGAACCTGCCGGGGAAGTTCTGTGGAAACAGGAAGTCCAAGAGCCCGGGCATATTTTGCCGAGATGGGCTGGCTGTGTATCATCTCGCCACCTATCAATTTCTCAACAACCTGTTTTTGTTTCTCCTTATCAGTGAATTTGCCATCGAGCAGCTCATTTGCTGCTGTTCTCATAAAATTCAATGCTTTCTCAGAGATATCACCAATAACAAGAGTTGCATCATCAGCTTCAAGCCCTTTTTTTGCTGCCACATGCAGCCATGAGGGTGCTGGAAAAACCCCCCTCAGGAAATCACCTATCTGCGGATCTATGGGCCCAAGGGATGCATCTTTATCCATTATGATCTCATCCGCTGCAAGGGCTATAATTGTGCCGCCAGACATAGAATAATGCGGAATGAGAACACGCGTTTTAGCATTGTGGTCTCTCAATGCTCTCGCTATCTGTATAGAGGCATGGAGCTGGCCTCCTGGTGTATGAAGGATAAGGTCAACCGGTTTATCCCCGGCGTTTCGGATTCCTCTCAGGATCTCCTCCGCATCCTCTACATCTATATACTGGTACACAGGTACGCCAAACATAGAGATAGCCTCCTTTCGGTGTATCATAGTGAGAACCTTTGTGCCCCATCTCTCTTCCATTTCTTGAATCTTCCTGAGCCTCTTTCTTCGCGCTGCTGCCATCTGGAACTGAGGGTACATCAGCACATATAAAAAGATGATTATACCTAAAATAATCAAAATGTCTGTTGTATTTAAGTCCACCATATATTAACCATAGTTCTCCTGATTAATAAGTATAGCTTATATAAATTCCCCATATGATGAGTATAACAGTGCCGAGTATTATAAAATATGTGAACGTCCTCTTTATTAACCCTGAAAGCTCAGAAGGGCCTGCCCATTTTACGAGCAATATCTTACTCCCTGTGCTTATAATACTTGCCAGGACTGCGGTCAAAGCTGCTGTGCTGTGGGGAACAATATCACTCACTGCAAGTGCTGTAGCCGATGCAGTTACCACAGCGCTGCTGATTAACCCCCCCAGTGCTGTGGCATAGACACCTGCAACACCGGCCCACATGTTAGCGAATGTTGAGACTATGGATAATGCCGCAAAACCAGAGGCGAATTTTATTGCAGAAGATAGTGCAAATGGCGACTCAAGTTTTATGGGTTCGCTCACAGGCATGTTATTTCCTGATCTTATTACAGCAGCTATGGCAAAGGATGTAATGATCAGTTGAGGGGGGGCCATCAATAACAGCACCCTGCCGCTTGGATCCACTACAAATGCTATGAGCAAATTTCTAATCAGCATAGCAGCGTTAGATAGTATAATCCCGATATAGCCTGATGTTACCAGTTCATTTCTTTTTTTGACCATGCCTGCAACTGCACCTGTAGTTGCTTCACTGTTCACGAGCCCCCCCAGCATGCCTGAGAGGGGCAGCCCATAGCTCGCTCCCATTCTTTTCAATATAACAAAACTGATGAAACTGATAGTCGACACTACTATCACAACCCGAAGGATCCATCTTGGATTGATGACCCCCATCAATAGCTCATCCGGGGTTATCGGGTACAGTATGAAAACAACAGCCAGAAAACGGACCGCACTCTGGATCTCATCATCCGTCAGGTTTGCGGCGAATGAATGAAGCGGGCGCTTTTCAGCAAGCAGGAGGGTCATAATGACTGCTATTGCTATTGCGATAAGATAAAATTCATAGGCTATAAAAATACCCAGCAGGTACGTACAGAAAAGCGCAATCGGGCCTGTTATACCCTGCTGCTTCAGTATCGCATTTTTAACATATGCGTATATTGCTGATATAATAGCAAAGAATGCAAGCGTTATCAATAGAATCCCGGGATGGACGGTCTGTGCCAGATATGATGAGATCATTCCTGTTATGCTGGCCATTGTAAATGTACGAACCCCTGCGATCAGTTCCATTCCCTCAGGACGTCTGTGCTCTCTTTCGATGCCGATAAGAATACCTATAAGCGTAGCCAGCGCTAATTTTTGAAAGAATTCGATCGTTACATTCATATTGCTCAGAAACTGTGGTATCAGGTCGTTCATTGATTATCAAATTGTTAATATTTTTATATATAAATATTATAATTGGAGATAGTGTTAACCGTCTATAATTAGATTAATGTATGATGGCTTCAACTTATACCTGTCTGATGTGAAGGAAGTGATACTCATGCAAAATAGAACCGCAGTCTTAGAAACCACAAAAGGAACAATAAAATTTGAACTCTACGAAAAAGAAGCGCCCATAACCACAAAGAACTTCATAGACCTGACCCAGAGTGGGTTCTATAACGGCCTGACCTTCCACAGGGTTGAGCCAGGATTTGTGATTCAGGGCGGCGACCCAAAAGGAGATGGTACAGGAGGCTCAGGAAAGACAATCCCTCTTGAAATAGCTCCAACACTCACCCACAGGAAAGGCGCAGTAGGAATGGCGCGCTCGCAGGACCCGAATAGTGCAAGCTCTCAGTTCTATATCTGTATTGAAGATGCAAAGTTCCTGGATAAGAACTATGCAGTCTTCGGACAGGTGATCGAAGGTCAGGATGTCGTTGCAAAGATCAGAAAGGGAGATAAGATTCTAAAAGCAACAATAGAAAAGTAAAAAGAGGACTAGCTCACGAACTTGGGTGAGAAATACTTTTTGATAACAGTATCGCATCTACCGCATGTTATCATGAGCCAGTCGCCTACATCCTGTTTATCATAGTGATCGAATATAGATGCGCCGCAATTGGGACAGACACAGTATCTCTTGAAATAGTAGTTATAGAACGCAGGATAGCGCTCAAGCCAGTTGATCGTCTGAAGAAGTCTCTCAAGATACCTCTGTTTTCCACCTTCAGCGCCTTTTCGCAGCTCCTCAAACACACGTTCTTCCATGGATTTGATATGGCGCTTGCTGTGTTTTCTTATCCGCTGATAATCACTGATGAACTGCTTTCTGTTCTCAAGATATCTCAGATAACCTGTTCTTGTATTGGAGCCCTCGTATCTCAGTGTTCTAAGGAAGTATTCACTCATCAGGTCTTCCATGAGATCGGCGCATTCGGTGCATATATTATAGTCTTCGTAGTGTTTTGAGTCCTGGTCGCCATTGCATATTTTGCAAGTTTCCATGATCCTCACCCGACTTGCAAAGGCTTAGTAGCCTCACGCGTGAACATTATGGGATACAGGTTCAGTACAGAGAGAAGATCCCCTTTTTTGATCTCACCGGATTCCTGCCCCAGTATATAAGCCGTATCTATGACGCGGTCGATCTCCACAGGTGCTGGACCCTCCTTAGCCCCCACCTTTATGACCGACACCAGTGCATGATGACTGAAAGCGCATGGCATCGCAAGCATATCCTTCTGTACCTTGATTTCCTTTATCTTTATGCGCTCAAGTTTCCCCGCACCTATGGTAATATCCTCGTTCGCGATTACCATCTCCCATTTCGCCCTTGTGGCTATTGTGAATTCATATGGCGATGCTCTAACTTTTTTTCTGTCTAGCTTCCCGGTGTCACGGGAAACAACATTTACGATCTCGCTCATAAAGTTCCTCCTACTTATAGTAAATAGCGGTCATAGTACTTAAAATTTGTCATGGTTAATAATGACAATAAGTAATCAGAGGATAATAAATAAATAATGTAATTATCAGGCCCCTTTCTTTCCAGATCTGACCAGCAATCCTTTAACCGCCTCAAGATTTAATTTTCTTCTTATTGTTTCCATGTTCATGTTGCTTCTTATTGTTTCAAGGCTTATCTTGTTTTTTGCCGTCAGCAGATAGATCATAATCGCTCCAAGGCCTGTTGCTATTACACCGATCAGAAGGTAGTTTGTGGGTTCTTCTTTAACCTCTACCAGTCCTTTCTGCCCCAGGATCTCAATCGTATAATTTCCCGGCAGAGTGTTCTTTTCTGATGAGATTAACTGCTTTGCTTTTCGTGTAAAGTTGATCTCCTTTATATCACCAGGAGCAAGAGTAACAGACATGGTGTCCACAACAGTGTTGTTAATGATAAGATCTACAGGAAATGTATCAGCTTTAGTACCTGAGTTTGTGATATTTGATCTTATTACGATCTCCTGGTTGGTGAAAACCACATCCGGTGTTACGTTGATATCAAGGGCCTTATACTCAGAGAATGGCATCCTGACTTCGATATCTCTGGCAACTGTGATGTAACCAGCCTTTGATGCAGATATAGTATGTGTTCCGCTTGTCTCTAGTTTGTAGTTCAGGGTGCCTTCGCTATCAGTTGTACCGATGGTCACATTATCATATGCTACGGTCGCACCGCTGACAGGTGTGCCGTTGTGCATGACCCGTATGGTTATTGTCTCGAACTGGTCTGCCTTTGCAGGGGCATCGATGCTCAGCCTGAGCTCAATATATTCCAGAACCTCTATGCTCTTACTTGCCTTCTGGTAACCAAGCATATCTGCTGTTATATTGTAGGTGCCTTTCATTGTTCTTGGAAGGGTATAGTTAAGTACCCCATCACTGTCGGTCTTATCTGCTATCTGTCCGATCACAGGATCGATAGATATAGATGCACCCTCAACCACATTCCCCCCGGCTGTAACCTTTATCTTAATGGCATCCCCGGCGGTAGCTTTAGCAGGGGAATCTATTACAAGCTGATTTGCCACCATCTCAGGGGATACGTCAACGGCAAAATAGAACCTCAATGTATCGCTATCTGCTACCTTCAGTTTAATGCTACCCATCAGTTCCTCGGTCCGGCCCTTATCCAGACTTATACTTCCATCATTGCTCATCTTTATTTCATCCTTACTTACAGTTGTGACCTCCATCCTGCCGAACCTGTTCCCAGTTTTAACTGTGGTAGCGCTCTCGGATATCTGGAACATCCCCTTCAGGAATGCCGCCTGAACTTCCTGACCTGAGAATACGTTATCGAATCTTGCGATTATTAAAGGAAGGTCTGATACACTTCCCACCCTCTTTGTATATACATAGGTCTCGCCTGCTGAAAGCGGAGTTGAATCCACCTCGTTTCCATCCTTTAACAGGGATATGAGCATTGTCCTTGCACCCAGGTCTATGTCCTTTGCCTTAAGGACATAGCCCTCCTTCAGGGTAAGAGTGCTTCCTACAGATACGGTGCGCTGCGTATCGTCATCGATAAGCACCTTGTGAAGCTGTCCCTGGGAGAGCACGCTTATTCCTGCAAAACTGGTACTTGGTCTTGTATTGGCTATGTCGGTGTTACCTGTATAGCCTGCAAAGTACTTCTCTGCCATGAAACCTATGACCTCGTATTTGCCGAATTTGGAATATCCAAAGCTCACTTCTTCTGGCGTTGTTGTGTAGATGAGCTTTCCATCCTTTATTGTCGTGCTCCCATTCAATGGCTCAAGTTTCAAGCTCTCACTGCCTATACCATCGTCAAGGTCATAGTAGAACCCTATACTTGTCTTGCCTATGTTCATTCCGAAGTTGTAAGGAGTCCATATATCAACAGGGTCATCCTCTCTATAGACAGTACTTCTGACCTCGAATTTCCCTGTTTTCTCAACAGAAAGGGCAAAGCGGACAGCGCTGCTGTTATCGGCCACAACTATTTTTATATCACCCATCACATCCTCAGTTCTCCCTTCACTCAGGCTTATCGTATCTTTATTTTCCATCTTTATTTCATCCTTACTTACAGTTGTGACCTCCATCCTGCCGAACCTGTTC
>DYGR01000029.1 GCA_020724545.1 Candidatus Methanoperedens nitratireducens | reverse complement strand
CGCAAAGCGGGAGCTTGAAATAGAAAGCGAGAGGAAAAAGCTGCAGTGTTTGAGAAAACAGGATCAAAGGACATCTGGCAGCAGGTCCGGGGGAAGAGTGACTCAGGCGCAGATAGAAAGAGCAAGATCAGTGCCAATCTCTACTTTCCTCGGAAGCGCCAGAACTAAAATGGTCAAATGCCCCTTCCATAACGACACTGTTCCAAGCCTGTCCATAGATCACAGGCGAGGTCTCTGGTACTGCTTTGCATGTGCAAAAGGCGGTACGGTAATACAGCTTGTTATGGAACTGGAAGGGCTAGATTTTAAGTCAGCAGTCCAGAGACTGGCATCAGTGTAAATGGCTTCAATGTCCTTTTAGCATAAAAGCGATATGAAAAGCAACTGTCTAAAGCATCGATTTAGATAGTTGTAAAGTATTTTTCAGCACATAACGGTATGTTTTGCAATAACCATACAGAACTGTGGTTTAGACAGTTAAAGAGGTTTTTTAGTATGCAGAGGCAGTTTTGCCTTGACTGTCATATTAACACTATACTCTATCGTTTTTAACAATTAGTTTAGACAGTCATCACTGTGAAAACGAAATCAATCACTGGAAAGCAGAATTGCGAATCCATTACCCGCCACGGCTGCAGAACCTACATTCCGTACCCTTTGATTTTTCTATTTTATATTTCTCCTGATTGCGATTTTATTAATTACTAAAATTAAATCTTATAATTTAAATTAATATTATGGATTAGTCTAATAATTATATAAATTATGTTATCGCAATCTTAGGCTGAAGAGTTTTTGAAATGGAAAAATATATTATAATACACTAATATTATATATTTTTTATCGTTCTCACACTAAAATAAATTGTTATTAGAATCAATATGCTGCAAGGTACAATTTACCTATACAGGCGTAAAAAATTAATTAAGATATATACTCTCTAAAAGGTACGGAATGTCCGGCAGAAGTCATCTGATCGTTCATATCTTCTCAATTCTCAGTCAGGCTTCAGGCGCTGCTGAGTGGAAGGAACGAACAAACCACTTTCTCAGGCAGGTCTCAGGATCTCTTAAACCTGAGAATTTAACGGAGGAATAAGCAAAACTATGAACCAGATACTGCAGCCAGTGCAGCATATCCAGGAACAAGAACAGGATAACGCTTCAACAAGTAAATGAAAGAAGTAACCGAAGAATTGGTCAAGGCGGTCTTTCAAGTTTTAGGTCTTATACTTTTTAATCTGTTATTGCATTTTGGACAATCGAAAAGAACTTCAATAACGTTATTTCCTAATTCTTTTTTAATTTGATAGCCACAATTACAAGTGACATCTATAGATATAGGCGGGAGTATGATTTTAGGCTTGAGATTGTTGGGCTTTTTCTTAATGGGCTTTTTCTTAATATAAGTTGTACTATCCTTCAAACCATTTCTACTTCCCACCAGCATAGTGACCCTATTATTAGATTTCAATTTCCGTGCTTCATCTTTAATCCATACCTTTGGATATTTATAATGATGAGGCGGCGAACCATACCATATCTTAGACATAATCCTCCTCTACTGGCTTCATTAATTTTACATTTATAACAGGTAGCCATAATGTTTAGTTTTAACGCTCATCTATAAGAAACCGTTGCTTCTACTGCCGACGTCGATTTCAGAATCGATATGCTGATTAAATATTGAGAGCAACGGTATGCCACATAAGAGCGTGTAATTTTATCTCCTTTCTTTAGAGCTATTGCATGAGCCAGAACTTTTAGTAGTTACAACATCTTAAATTGCCCCACAGGGCTATCTTGCCGCTCCACAAAGAAATCTACAGCAATTATAAATTCAACATCTGGTATATGAATTATTCCAGCATATTTGGGTTCGACGCAAATAACCAGTTCTTCAGGATAGGATAGCTTAATTTGATTACTCGGAGGTTTAACGTCTCTTTTCAACTCTTTGTAAAAATATTCATCTAACTGTTTGGAATTATATAATGGCTCTATGAAGTCTCTTTTTTTCTTTAACTCTATTACAGCATCGTCTGGAATCTCATTCCCTTTAACATCTTTTAATGTTAATTTTATCCCGTAGTCTTCTGTCGTAGGTATTTCTATAAGTTGTTTTTTGTTAGTAGGCCGTAACCAAATGATATCACCACTATTGTTTCCCTGAGAATTTACCTCGAAAGGTTCGAAAGTTTATCGGTGGACCCATATTTCAAAAGAAGATGAGAAACTTTTCAAACCGTTTAATATTTTATCTGTGCGCTGTTAATTGATTTTCTAAAATAGGTTTTTTGAAATTGTTTGGAATTTTATCGATACGCTGTGCCATGATTTTAAAATAGTCCCAGCACATTGGAGTAAATTGATTTCTGATCGGTTCTACCGTATTCGAAAATCAAAACTTAAAAACATAGTTACTAAAAGTGCCGAAATCCAGGTTCAACAAATAGATTCCTCAACATATCCATGTTCTGGTCGTGGTATCAGACCATTGAAAATCACATGCTAACGGCACAGTACTAATTTTGTCCATATTGGAGCTGATGCATCGTTTTTTCTCTGGCATTTTCAGTGGTTCGTACCCACGACCCATGTTCTCTTTAACTTTCAATCGTTTGATCCATTTTCTAAATGTTTTCGATCTCTTAAACCTCCTCATATCTTCATCATGGCTTCTGCTACTTCTTTTTCGGTAGGCGTTTTACACAAAAGAATGAAAACCAATGAAATCAACTATCTATTTCAGTAGCGGAATAAGAATATGTGTTTATAGTTTCCTATACATGAACAAAAAATGGAATAATAAAATAGAACTATATAAATTAAAATACAATCTATGCAAGAAAAACTGTAACTGTTACCCAAAAAAAGTATTTAAGTTAGGGCTTCATATATTCAGTGGTAGTGAATGACAACCTGTATTAAGTGTAACGTCAGAGTGGCCAAGCATGGAACTTTGTGCTCGTCATGTTACAAAGGTGCTTTAAATTCATTTAAATCAAATCTAGGGAAGGATAATGAATATAAGCCAGAACTCCTTCAACCATATACTAAAAAATATACTCTAAAACTTTTGAAAAAAAGAACAGTGTTAGCGCCTACAGAGCTGACCAAGCCGAATGTAGGCGCAACCGACACTACGAAAGAGACATCAATAACACCAATAAAAAAACATAGAACAAAGAAGAAAAATCAAATTAGTAAATCTTCTCCATTTCGTACACCTTTTCCATGCCAATTTTGCGGTAAAATATTCGGTTCAAAAGAAGCTGCTGAAATGCATACTAAAGATAAGCATTGGAATAACATATATGAAATTTCCTTGCAAGCACACTACAACAGAGTGTTCAAAAGATAGCAAATTTAAGAACAACATATATGAAATCTCCTTGCAAGCCAATAGATGGAGATGAGAAAATCCAATCAGATTAAAAAACTGGCATTTCTAATTTGATAGATTGCTTACAGCTATTTAAATAAATATCTATTAACCAACATGAATTGAAACGGTCTTGATTTTTTAAAAACTATTATGTATTACCTTTACAATTATTATTCCATAATATGCTAGAGGACGAGTACCAACTGGATTATTTTAAAGAGAACGGCTTTGTGCGAAAACAGTGTCCCGGGTGCGGCAAGAACTTCTGGACGCGGGATCACGAGCGTGAGCTCTGCGGGGACCCGCCGTGTGTATCATACTCATTTATTGGCAACCCTGTGTTCAAGAAAGAATATGATATATCCTCCATGCGCGAGACGTATCTATCTTTTTTTGAAAGGCACGGGCACACGCGGGTGAAGCGTTACCCTGTTATCGCACGCTGGCGTGATGATATCTACCTCACTATAGCATCGATCGCGGATTTCCAGCCCTTTGTTACATCAGGGCTTGTCCCGCCTCCTGCAAATCCCCTGACCATTTCCCAGCCGTGTATCCGTCTTGACGACCTTGATGCAGTGGGGCGAAGCGGACGCCATCTTACAAACTTCGAGATGATGGCCCATCATGTCTTTAATTCAAGAGGAAATGAGATCTACTGGAAGGACAGAACAGTGGAGTTATGCGATACCCTCTTATCAGAACTCGGTCTTGACCTGAACGCAGTAACGTATAAAGAATCGCCGTGGGCAGGAGGGGGGAATGCAGGTCCGAGCGTAGAAGTACTTGTCGGCGGGCTTGAGCTTGCCACGCTTGTTTTCATGAACCTGAAGCAGACAAAAGGCGGCCCGATAGATATCAAAGGTGAGAGCTATGAGAAGATGGATACCTATATTGTGGATACAGGCTACGGGCTTGAGAGGTTTGTCTGGGCTTCCAAAGGCTCACCTACCATATACGATGCTGTATTTCCAAATATCGTTGCCGGGCTTATGGAGCTTGCAGGGCTGGAGCACTCAATAGAGGATCCTGAGTATGCGAATATATTCTCACAGAATGCAAGATTAGCAGGTGTAATGGATATCAGCGGGCAGGCAAATCTCCTCCAGTTGAGAAGGAAAGTTGCTGATAGCATTGGCACTACTGTTGAAAAGCTTCAGGAGATCATGGAGCCTGTAGAGACGGTCTATGCTATCACAGATCACTCAAGATGCCTTGCATTCATGCTGGGTGACGGAATCATCCCATCCAATGTAAAGGCAGGTTACCTTGCGCGGCTTGTGCTTCGAAGGACGCTTCGCATGATGAGGGATCTGGGGATAAAAGTGCCGCTCTCTGATATTGTAGAGATGCAGATAAGGAACATCCCGGAGTATCCTGAGTTCAGTGAGAGGCTTGGTACGATCAGGGAGATTCTCACGCTTGAGGAAGAGAAGTTCGCTGATACGATACAGCGCGGCTCAAGACTGGTCAGGAAGACAGCTCTTCACTTCAAAGAAAAAAAGCAGAGTATGCCGCTTGGAGAATTGATCCTGCTGTACGATACGCACGGTATCCCGCCTGAGATAACACGCGAAGTGGCAAAAGAAGCAGGAGTTGATGTTGAATTACCTGATACCTTCTATTCGCTTGTGGCGAAGAAACACTGCAAGGCCGAGGAAGAGGAGAAGCCGGCTCTGCCGCTGGATATTCCGCCCACGAGGAAACTGTACTATGAACATCCTGCCCAATCAGAGTTTGAGGCTACCGTTATTGAGGTCATCGGGAATAAGATAATCCTTGACCAGACATTGTTCTATCCCGAGGGAGGAGGGCAGCCTGCTGACCACGGCACGTTATCTTTTGATGATCTTGTTGTGAATGTGGTGGATGCCCAGATCACCAATGGCATCATCTTCCATGAGACTGACTCCAGTTTCGGGTTTAAGAGAGGATATACTGTAAAAGGAAAAATTGATATGGAGCGGAGGCTTGCACATATGCGCCACCATACGGCCACGCATATAGTGAACGAGGCTGCTAAATCTGTGCTTGGAAGACATGTATGGCAGACAGGTGCACAGAAATCCACAGACAGGGCAAGGCTTGACCTTACCCATTATAAACGTATCTCTGATTCTGAGTTCAGAGAAATAGAATTACTTGCAAATAGAGTAGTAATGCAGGATCTGCCTGTGATCATTGAATGGATGGACAGGGTTGAGGCAGAGAAGCGATACGGTTTTGTTCTGTACCAGGGCGGCGTCCCTCCAGGAAAGGAGATACGCATCCTGAAGGTTGGAAGTGATGTTGAGGCATGCGGCGGGTTGCATGTCCCAGATACAGGAATAATCGGCCCTATCAAGCTCATCAAGACTGAGAGGATACAGGACGGCGTAGAACGCATCGAGTTCTCAGCAGGCGAAGCCGCTGTAAAACATATACAGGAGAGGGATGAATTGCTGAACAGATCAGCAGAAACACTTCGGGTTGCACCTGAGCAGTTGCCAGATACCGTCAACCGCTTCTTCGAGGAATGGAAGGACCTGAAGAAAGAGAACGAACGCCTCAAGGCTGAATTGGCAGAAGTGCGGGTAAAGGCCATAATGAGCGAGGCAGTGGGAATAAACGGCTTAAGAGTGATATCAAAGAAGATCCCGCAGGCAGATGTGGATGAGCTGATAAAGGCAGCCACAGAGTTCAGTAAGGATGATGATATTGTGGCAATCCTGGCAAGCGATCTTGGCGGCGTGAAGCTTGTTGTGGCAGCAGGCGGACGCGCCCAGAAGCAGGGTATAAATTCAGGTGCAATAGTGCGAGAGATATCAAAGCTCGTGGGCGGTGGAGGGGGAGGCAGGCCGGGCATGGCGCAGGGAGGGGGAACTGATACAGGGAAGATTGATGATGCGCTGAGGAGGGGAGTGGAACTGGTGAGGGAGAGGGTGGAATAAGTATCCTATGAAAATAATGGTTGCAGAATACGCAGTAGGCGCAGGCATTCACGAGTTCATGCCTGAAGGCAGGGCTATGCTCCGCACTCTTGTCAGGAGTTTTGCCTCATGTGGCCATGAGGTGTTCTATCCAACAGCAGGCACACAGCTTGATGCAGGAGCCGACATCAGGGCAGAGGATTTTGAGGAATCAATCACAAGAATATCAAAAGAATGTGACGCTGGACTCATCATTGCCCCTGATGAGATTCTGGGCGATCTTACTGAGTTAGTGGAAGAGAACACTGTAAACCTCGGATGTCCTGCTGACTCGGTACGTCTGTGTGCTGATAAGCTTAAATGTACCAGCATACTTTCACAGGAGAAAATCCCTGTGCCTGAAACAATCGAAAGCGGGGAATATAAGGGGGACTACGTGATAAAACCCCGCTCTGGCTGCGCTTCAGAGGGGATTCATAGAAGTGCTTCTGGCAGATTAAAAGAAGGCTTCATAGCCACGCAGTTTATTGAAGGTGAACACTTAAGCGTAAGTATAATAACAGGGCGAACACAGCTTCCCCTCACGGTTAACAGGCAATTGATTGAAATCAACAACACAATTTCATATAAAGGCGGGACAGTGCCGTACTACTGCGCCAGGAACAGTGAGATCGTTGAGATAGCAAAAAAGGCGTTAGAACTTCTTGGATGCAGGGGATACGCAGGTGTGGATATAGTGCTTGGCGATAGGCCATACGTGGTTGATGTTAACCCGAGACCGACCACATCCATAATCGGGATAAGCAGGGTGATCGGGACTGAAATAGCTGATTTGATCTTAAAATCAAGATTCGGGGATCTTCCTCACGAAGTTGATGTAAAAGGCAGTTTCAGCTTTAAAAAGGATGAACTATTCATCTTTTAATGAGGCTCTCAAATAAAATGCTCCGACTATTGTGTTAAGCACATAGGATACGAGCCTGTAAAGCCATGTTGCAACCACTGCAACCTCGGCTGGCACTCCGCTGAATATAAAAAGATATGCCATAGTCCCATCCACTACACCCAGTCCGCCTGGAAGGAAAAGAGGAAGCCACCCGCTTATCATTGAGATCGTATAGGTGATGACCATTATACTGATATGGATATCTGTCTCTCCCAAGGAGAGAAATACGGCGTATATTGCCAGGATATCAAAAACCCAGCCAAGAAAAGAGAATAATGTGGCTTTGATAATACCGCTTCTATTATTATGTATGTTCCTGAGACCCCCGTGAAAGGAATTAATCGATTCCTCGACAGCATCGGCATAGGCCCTGTGATCAAAACCTTTTTTCACAAATCCGATGAAGGGAGCAAAGAATCGGATCAATGAGTGAGCAAATGAAGAGAGCTTGTCTTTCCTGATATAGAAATAGATGACCAGACCGAAAGTGCTAAAAGCAAGTCCAATAGAGAACATCAAAGCTATTACCTGCCACGTTCCAAAATTTACTCCTGGTCTGGAGAACAGGAGTCCTACACCCAGACCGCCTATAACCAGAAAAGGGAACATATTCAGCATCCTCTGAGAGACAACCCCTGCAAAACATTCTGCCTTGCTGGTGCATGTATCTCTTCCGAGGAGCATCGCCTTTACAGGTTCACCTCCTGTCCCGAATGTTGGAGTGATATTGTTGATGAATGTACCTGCCATATAGAACTTAAATAATTTATAAATACTGATGTCCGAAGAGATGAGAAACTTCCAGGTTATTGTGAAAGCTATGATGTTTAGAAAATTGAATAAAATCACAAGAAGAAAAAGCGGCTTGCTGACATTACTTATTCGAAAAATAAACGTCTCAAGCCCTACTTCGTTTGTGAAAGCAGCAAGGATTACTCCACCTATAATAACCACAAACCAGATGTTCCTTGTCCTGAATCGTTCCATGAGATCTTCTCGCTACTTGTACTCACAATAAATAAAATTACTGGTGCATTAAAGTCAAATAATTTAAATATCTAAAAGTAATAAGCATCATATGCCTCAATTTAATTCTAAAGGCAGAGGGTACATATATGGATGAAGATGCGATGTTTAAAGCATTATTAAAGAATAAATCTCAGCAGCAAAAAAATCAGGTTCCTGTTACACATCCTGTAGACACTCACAAAAACAGTGAAGATGCGATGTTTAAGGTTCTATTAAGGAACAACTCTCAACAGCAGACTGTGCAGAATACTCCTGTAAGAACTGATGTAATGCAAGATATCCCTGCAGTACAGGCAGCAGGTACTTACGAGAAACAGGAATCGATAATGCAGGCTGAACTTATAGCAGAATCAATAAAAAACCTGACTATAGGCGTTGATAGGGTACATGGGCTGCTGAAAACACTAATCGCTCCAGTGCTGGTATTGATTCTTATTGTCGGGATAGCAGTTCTAATTCTACTAAGCAGCCAGATTATGTTTTAGTTAAGTAGTATAGTAGGCAGATTGTGGTAGGATAGGAAGGAGATGAAATCTGTTAAAAAAGATTTTTTATCTGCCCACTAATTGTTCGTATATAAACGAACAAACTATTTATAGATTACGGATGCATATAGGTGGTTACCAGGTGGTTACCAACGAGAATATGTCCCTGTTGGTAACCACCCTCTAGATCAAATACGAAAAATTTATTATACAATAGACCCCAGTTTAGATGGGGTGAAAAAATGGGAACATATGAAGATACGCTTGAAGATATGGAGAAGACACTGGGATCAGTTCCTGAATTCATGAGGTTTATTTCAGAGGAATCGATTGTTAACGACTGGCCTTCATGGAAGGAGGTCGGGGAGATAGACCTGGAGAGGGCAAGATACCTATTAAGTACAGATGAGATACTAAGCGAATGGCTGGGTAAGGCCCATACTGGCAGTATGAATGCAGAGTTTAGCAGGAAGGCAAGAACAGTTTGCTGCAGAATGCTGGTTGATACAGATAAAGCGCAAATGGCAGTAACAAAAACAGGTGAACAATTCCTTGTCTGCAATGATAATTGCAGAAGGTTTATTGAAACGGCAACTCCAGAACAGATCAAAGAGATATCAGGATAACCGTAACGTAAATGTAAGTGCAGAAAGATCTAATTTTGGATCAACTCAGAAAAAAACTAAGAGAGAGTATAAGATGAGACTTGAGAATAAGGTTGCAATTATTACAGGAGCAGGAAGCGGTATTGGCAGAGAAACGGCACTATTATTTGCCCGAGAAGGAGCTAAGGTTGTTGTAGCCGATATAAGCGAAAAAAATGGAAGGGATGTAGTAGAGGAGATTAAGAGATCAGGAGGTGAGGGACTCTTTATTAGGGTAGATGTATCCAGCAGGGAACAATCAAAACAGATGGCTAAAGAGACCCTGGAGAAATACGGTAGAATTGATGTGATGATATTTAATGCAGGTATTGTTCAGGACTCCCTCCTAATAAAAATGACAGAAGAGCAATGGGACAGGGTTATTGATATAAATCTCAAAGGAGCTTTTAATTGCAGTCAGGCAGTGCTTGACGCTATGATCAGCCAGGGTAGCGGTGTGATTCTCAATGCATCTTCTATCGTGGGATTATATGGCAATGTCGGCCAGGTCAATTATGCTGCATCCAAGTCCGGGTTAATTGGAATGACAAGGACTTTAGCAAAGGAGCTTGGAAGGAAGGGGATAAGGGTCAATGCAGTGGCCCCAGGATTTATAGCTACCCCGATGACAGCAGGTGTACCTGAGAAGATTCTTGAGATGATGAGAGAGAAAACACCCCTGCGCAGGCTGGGTGAACCCAGGGACGTTGCATATGCATACCTGTATCTTGCTTCAGATGAAGCCAGGTTCGTTAATGGGGCAGTGCTCAGCGTGGATGGTGGACTGGTTATCTAATATTAATATTAACAGGGTAATCCATCGCTATTAACCAGATTATCCTTCTTTTAATCCTAAATGGTTATTCATTTTCAAATAGCTTTATACTGAATGCTGATTCTTTTTGTATATAACAGGAGGGGTGAAAAATATGGACATATTTGATGTATTGACTGCTATCTCAGAGAGAAAGACAGCAGCCATACGCATGGGTATGAACGAGTATGATGCTCTAATGAAAGCTATATGTGATATATCTAAAGAATATCATATATCGTTACCTGATGTTAAAAAGTTAGTAGGATAGTGATGCACTTGATTTTAAAATCACTTGCAGCCGGGTATATTCCGTCGAAGCATATTGCTTTGAGATACATTTAAGTCTTGTAGGGCCCATATAGTCTAAAAAATCTTACTAAGAATAGTAAACAAAACTAAGAACATCAGTGGGAATATCGAATGTTCTCTATCCAAATATTATCTATCAATATTATGTATCGCCGACAATACCAATATGACACAAAGTTTTATTTGCGATGTGTTCATACCTCCGTACTTGGGGAGATATAATCATGGTTACATCAAATCTCGACAAGATTTTTAATCCAAAAAGCATCGCGGTAGTTGGAGCAAGCGATGAGGAGGGCTCTGTCGGGTATATATTAATGAAGAATCTCATAGAACCGGGATATAAAGGCACTGTTTACCCTGTTAACATCCGCAAACCTGAGATTCTCGGCATCAGAGCCTATCCATCTGTAGATCAGCTTCCAGAAGTCGTTGATCTTGCTATAATCGCTACCCCGGCTGAAACCGTTCCTGATATAGTAGAGGAGTGTGGAAAAGCTAAAATAACAGGGATAATCATTATTTCGGCAGGCTTTAAAGAGGTTGGACCTGCTGGCAAAGCACTAGAGGACAGGATTCTTGAGATAAAGAAGAAGTATAATCTTGATATCATAGGACCTAACTGTCTTGGCATTATCCACCCGGATATCAATCTCAATGCAACTTTTATATATAAAATGCCAAGAACAGGCAGTATCGCGTTTATTTCTCAGAGTGGCGCATTAGGTTCAGCTATTCTGGACATAGCTACCCATGAGAACATTGGCTTTAGCCATTTCGTTTCAGTAGGCTCGATGATCGATGTTGACTTCGGGGATCTGATAGACTATTTTGGTACAGATCCAAAAACAACCAGCACATTGATGTATATCGAAGGACTGACCAATGCCAGGAAATTCATAAGTGCTGTGAGACATTTTGCAAGAACAAAACCAGTTATTGTGGTAAAATCCGGAAGGTTTGCTGAAAGTGCAAAGGCAGCAGCTTCGCATACAGGGGCACTTACAGGCGAGGACATGGTATATGATGCAGCCTTCAAGCGCGCAGGTGTGGTGCGTGTTGAGGGAATTGGTGATCTATTCAACTGCGCTGAGGCTCTGGGCAGGCAGCCGCTTCCATTAGGACCAAAACTCGCCATCATTACTAACGCAGGCGGGCCGGGGGTAATGGCTGCGGATGCAATTATAGCCAGAGGTGGAAAGCTGGCCAAACTAAGTCCAGAAACGATAGAGACACTTAATAGCGTCTTACCTCCCTACTGGAGCAGAGGAAATCCGATCGATCTTCTGGGAGATGCAACACCTGATCGGTATCGAATCGCTGTGGAAGCATGCTTCAGGGATGATAACATTGATGGTGTGGTGATAATCTACACTCCCCAGGGCGTAGCTGATCCTGCTGAAATTGCCAGAAATATTGTGGAAATGTGTAAGACTATGGGTTTTTGCAAGACATACCTGACATCCTTCATGGGTTATGAAGATGTGGAGGAGGCAAACCGCATCTTTACTGAAAACGGTATTCCTACATATTATACGCCAGAGCAGGCGGTTGATACGTTCATGTATATGTATCAGTATAAACGTAACCTTGAGTTACTCTATGAGACACCTGGAGAACTGCCTGCGGATAGTGTTCCATCCAAACGTCCTCTGACTGTGATTATAAGAGACGCCGCAAGGGAAGACCGCGAGATATTGACCGAAGCTGAGACAAAGCATATTCTTGATCATTATAATATTCCTGTCGCTAAAACATTAATTGCAAAGACTGGCGATGAAGCAGCTGCTTTTGCTTCGCAGATAGGCTACCCTGTGGTTCTTAAGATTCTCTCACCCCAGATCATCCATAAAACAGATGCAGGCGGGGTAGTGCTTGATATCAAGTCTGAGTCCGAAGTTCGAGCGGCTTTTGATAATATCATAAGCAGGGTTAAAGAATATAATCCAGAAGCACAGATCCAGGGTATCACGGTTCAACCCATGATCAGAAGAAGGGGCTATGAAGTTATTCTCGGTGCCAGAACTGATCCGCTTTTCGGTCCTGTAATAGTGTTTGGAAGGGGAGGTGTTGAGGTTGAGCTCTACAGGGACATTGCTGTCGGACTTCCGCCACTGAATCGAACGTTAGCCAGAAGAATGATGGAGGAAACAAAGATCTATCAGATCCTAAAAGGCTATCGGGATCTGCCGCAGGCGAATATTAAGCTCCTGGAAGAGATAATGGTGCGTTTTTCTCAGATACTTGTGGATTTTCCACAACTGAAGGAGTTTGAGATTAATCCATTATTAATAGATGAGAAAGAAGCTTTTGCTCTTGATGCCAGGGGCGTGATCGATAAAGAGCGCGTATTTGCAAGAATTGAGCCACATGCGCATCTTGTGATCAGTCCGTACCCTGAGAAGTATAGAACCCTCTGGAGGCTTCCTGATGGACGGGTTGTTCTGCT
Source organism: Candidatus Methanoperedens nitratireducens (assembly GCA_020724545.1). Classification (GTDB taxonomy): domain Archaea; phylum Halobacteriota; class Methanosarcinia; order Methanosarcinales; family Methanoperedenaceae; genus Methanoperedens; species Methanoperedens nitroreducens_B. Next base: position 24,239 of record DYGR01000029.1, on the reverse strand, counting down.
CAGGCCCATTAAGCCTGAGGATGAGCCTCTGTGGCTTGAGATGTTCTATAGCCTCTCAGAGGAGTCCATACGCTACAGGTTCTTTGGTGCCATTAAGGTGCCTATAGCACATGAGTTCAGTTCCAGGTATACCAATATTGATTATGATCGAGAGATAGCCATTGCGGCAGAACTGGAGGAGGAAGGGCGAAGAAAGATGCTGGGTGTTGTCAGGCTTTTTGTACAGCCTGATGGGAAAAGCGGCGAGATAGTCTTTGGTGTCGCTGATCCCTGGCAGCACCTGGGTATAGGGTTAAAACTGGTGGATTACATAATTGAGATCGGCAGAGATAAAAAACTTGATACAATATATGCGGTAATGATGCCTGATAACTATCGGGCGATCGGGCTTCTTAAGGAGATGGGATTCACCATTGATTTTACAACTGAAGGCACAGTCAGAGCTACTTTAAATCTGAAAGAGGAGGAAGCAGGAGGTCCGGGCGCAGTACAGAAAGGCATAGTGCAGGCAGCAAAGAAGGAAGCAGAGGCTGCACAGGAGTGATGGAGGATAGCCAGGCCTTCACACCCTCTGCACCAAAAGTTGTTTCAAGCTTCGAGTTTGTCCTGATATGCGAATTGAAACAATTCTGGCTAAAAAACTTTATATATCTGCAATGGTAACTCCAAAATGAGGATTATGTATGGTACAAGGCGAAATACTTAAAAGAGCACGGTTTGAAGAACAAAACGGCGTCAAGATTCTACACATTAAAGGCAAACCATATGAGATGGGATATCAGCATGGCTATTTTTTGGCTGATAAAATAGCCCTTATGGTAAATAGAACGCTTTTGGCTACTGCCGCTTATGTTGCCACGCAGACAGGTTCAGATCTTAAAAGAGCGCAAGAGATGTTGTGGACCGGACAGAAAATGGCAGAACCATTTCTTCCAGAAGAGTTTAGAGAAGAAATGAGTGGAATTGCTGACGGTGTAAAGGACGCGGGAGTAAACGTGGCCTTGGAGGAGATCTTGCTTTGGAATACCAACTATGATCAATGGTGCATCTATTGCCATCCCCATTACTGGCAGTGTGATAGCAAGGGAAATTCAGAGCCTTTGGACTCGACCCACCCCGCTTGCGGTGGCTGCAGCAGCTTTTGTGCCTGGGATGAATGGGCAGGCGGCGAAGGTAAATTGATTTTCGGCAAGAATGAAGACAATTTCAACATGCCGGAGCAATTGGATAATCGAATTATGGTCATAGCCGACCCGGATAACGGATTCGGCCACGTCTTCCTGACTTATCCAGGGATGATCGGACTTGATGGCGGCGTAAATGAGGCTGGTTTTGAGATGATGACACAACTGAACTCCATGCAATACGAAAGTATGGAAGGCTGTGGTATTGCTATATTTACACGCCTGTTATTGACCCATGCAAGTACTGTGGACGATGCCATCAAAATATTCCAAGAGCACCCCCGTTGTGCAGGCATTGCATACCATGTGGCAGATGCCAAAGCCAAAAAGGCGGCGGTTGTTGAAACGTCTTCCAAAATGGTTTGTGTTCGTTATCCTATACCCAATGTCAAAGCGATGTGGCAAACAAATCATTCCAACTGCTATCCAGGTTGGATGGGTTATTCAGGATACAATATGGTTGCGGATCAGGTCCTTGTGAACGAACTCAAGGACATCTCCACTGTCGAAAACTGGCAGAACAGCCTTAAAGATCCATATAATCTTTACGTTCAGGCACCCAGCCGTTTTGAACGATACGGACAGTTGGTACACGAATATTATGGCAAAATCACTCCGGAAAATGCCATCAAAATATTAAGTGATCGCTACGATCCCTATACGCAAAAGACCCGCCCGGAGTATCTCCCCTCCTGGACCAATAATATACTCTGCACCATATGTGCCTTGTATCCTGATTTTACTTATCATGCGAAAGATCCTTTGGGAACGTTTAAAGCCCATATCGCCAATATGTGGAGCCTTGTAGCTTATCCCGAAACAGGAGATCTTTGGTTGGCAATAAATGACTTTCCAGCACAGTATGGTGGATATGAACATTTCAATCTAAAGGAACTGTTGGGTCGTTTGCGTTAATATGTTGAGATTGTCGGAAAACCCCTTAATTTTGTCCCTCTGATCTGAATTTCCAGAATTCTGTCCCTGAAATCACCCAGTGCACTGTGGTCGTATGAAGAGTCTTCTACCGGAATTCCTATGAACCATTTGATGATCAGGTTGTATCTGGCAGCTTCTTCCATGTCTCTATCTGAGTAATCGTTCATGTACTGGACTATTGCTGAGCGGAACATTATTTCTGGAAGGTTTTTTACTGGTCTGCCTTGATCTTGCGAGTAAAGGTCTTTGCAGGCTTCATTAACAAAGGAAAAGTCCACCTGTTTGTTTATCCTATATAGAATATATGGTTTTCTCAAGAAAAGTTTGGAGCAGAGATTAGGATGTTATCTGAATTTGGTCAAAGTTAAGTACTTTTCCGACAATCTCTAAAGAGCAGGATAATGCCAACATCGGGATAATCCAGACACCAGAACTGATAGACAGGATAATAGAGAAATACGGTGAAGTGAACACACAGGCCCTTTCGGTTCACATGCGGCTTGATGTGTGCTCCAGACTTGGTCTTCGCCCTGATACTGTTTTTCACAAGAACAGCGGCTTCATAGTCCCGTGCGGGATAAATATCCTCGATGCCTGCAGGATACGGGAAGAGCAGGCGGATTTCAATCTTGTTCTGGATGATGAAGAACTGGCACTGAATGTTAACACACAGGAGGATCTGGCTGTGTGCGAGAGGTATTTGTGGGATAGAGTTCCGCGCTGTTTTATAAGCTAGCGAAAAATATATATCTACTGTAGTGCCTTTCTAAAGGTATGGTCGAAGATGCGAAGTACGAGAACCTGCCGATGGCGGCGGTGGTGCAGTGAGCATCTCTGGGCGCCAAGCTGCTTTCACGGCCCGGTCGAGAATTGATAGGAGGTTATTGAGAAGTATATCAAAACACAAGATTTACACCATGCAAAAAACGCTATATACAGGCCCTGTTCTTAAGTACGGGGTTTGTGACTTTTGAGTGCTGCGAGGTAAAACCTAAATAGAATAATGATATTTGAGAGATCGAAGGTTATGTTAACAGAAAGTCATGAAAAAGGAGGAATTGTCGAAAAGTTAGCAGCAAAATATCTAGAAAGTAATGGTTATACGATATTGAAAACTGGAAAGGAAATTGATGAATATAATCCATTTGATTATTTAGTAGAGAAAGATGGCAATGAATTTTTCGTTGAAGTCAAAAGAAAAGATATTAAGACTACAAACCTAAATAAGAATGATCGAATATTTGATTTTGGCTGGAGTGAATTTAAGTTCCTAAAGGAAAGACAAAACAGGGTTTTGATAGTAATCGGATGGGTAACTGAAAGAAATGATATTGGATTTGGAATCTTTAACCTAATGGATTTTAGTGATAAAAGCCCCAATCGAAAAAAAGGAAAACATTTAAAGTTAAGTAAGAATTTTAATTATTCTCCCGTTAGAAATCCGTCTATGTATTGTCCCATGAAGTAAATCGGCGCCCGAGCAGGTAAGAAACGCCAGCCGTATCTTGCCAGCGCAGACAATTCTTTAGGACGGGGTTGCTCACGGGCGTGCCTCGAAACACAGGATGGAAAGACAAAACAACCAGGACACCATATCTGCCAGGGTTAAAATCCCGCTACACAGGTCTGCTCCTCTACGAAGAGAAAAGGCAGTGCGGCGCTGCAAAGCATCGTGTGGAGTACCTTCATATCGTAAATCACAGCCCGAAACAGCAAGTTAAGAGGTTCAGGGAAGAGATAAGACAGAGAACACGGCGTCAGCAGCCGAAGAATACCGAAACGCTAAAACTCAGGCGCCCATCATATGCATTCAATGATAATATTTATGTTAATGTACTTTCCATATTACATTAGCGATAATAATGTTAAAAATAAAATCTACAGAAAAAGGCATTTTTATTCCTCATGAACTCCTCGATCTGCCCGCTGGAACAGAGTTTTCAATTCGTAGAGGTAAATACTATATCACCCTTGAACCTGAAGGTCTTACGAATAAAACAGCCGGGCTGGTTAGGATTGGGAAGATAGATATAGACGAAGAAATTGGAAGAATGATAGAATCAAAAGTGGTAGAATGAATCTTGAAGGGTTCAAGGGTACAGAAAAAATTTACATAGACTCTACTATTTTCGTTAGCCACCACAGTAAAGATACTGCTGATAGAAAGGAGTGTACGGCTTTCCTTAATGCTGTTGAAAAAGGGGAGATAAATGCAGTTACTTCCTATATCGCTATCGATGAAACTGCTTATATCCTCCTAAAATTCAAAGCAGCAGAGATATTGGGTACAGATAGACATTACAAAATCCTGGATTCCTTACGCCATGATAAGAATGTATTTGATGAGGCATGGGAGGTTGTAGAGGTGCATATTGATTTCGTTGATGCCCTCCGAGTAAAGAATGTCCTTCAGATAATAGCTCAAACCGCTGACCCTCTTGAATTGAAAGACCTTGCTAAGAAATATCAACTCTTACCAAGAGATGCTTCTCACCTTGGTATAATGCGCAAGAATATGATACAGAATATTGCCACCAGTGATAGTGACTTCAAAAGGGTAGAGGGTATAAAAGTATGGACTCCATAAAAAAACAAGAAAAAAACCACAGCCCGAAACCGCAAGTTAAGAGGTTCGGGGAAGAGATAAGACAGAGAACACGGTGTCAGCAGCCGAAGAACCTTGAGGTATGATCCAATCCATTAACCCTATTATACGGGGTTGGGGAGATTACTTCAAAGCTGAATGATTCCATCTCTTGCAAAGGGATGCGCCAGACGAAAGCTGCATACGGGAAATCCATCCGTGCAGTTTAATAAGAAGGCGGAGGTTGAAAGACCTCCTCTTTACTCTACCAAGTATTAGGTTTTCCCATGCTCCCAAAAGGCGATGGAAATTCTGAACAACTTCCTTAAAGCCTGAAAATTAGGCGAGAATTACATTAGTAATCGAAACAACATATTATATATATTGATAACATTTATTTGTGTCAGTTCTCATTTGGAGATTAAGAATGTCTAAAGAGTCGATGATTTTTCTATCCTATGCAAGAGAAGACCAAAAAGATGCCAAGAAATTATTTAAGGATTTAAGAAGGCATGGAGTAAATATTTGGGCTGATTTTGACTCTCTTGCACCGGGTTCAAAATGGGAATCAGCAATTAAAAGAGCTATTAAAGAAAGCCGTTATTTTTTGGCTGTTCTTTCATCCAACAGTGTATCTAAAAAGGGATTTGTTCAGAAAGAAATGGCTATGGCTCTAGACATTCTCGATGAATTTCCTGAACAGGATATATACATTATACCGATTCGATTGAATGAATGCTCTCCGTCTCATGAAAAACTCAAAGAACTCCATTGGGTCGATATGTTCCCCTCATGGAGTGATGGAATCGGTAGAATTTTGTCTGTTGTTGCTCCTTTTAGAAAAAACCCTGATTTCATAGTGCCGGATATTGAGCAACCAGCAGATAACGAAGAATTCGATATCAATTATATTTTGTCTAAAGAAAATAAAAAAAATATTTTAATCCAAGATGGCAATGAGATGCTGTATTTAGAATCAAAATCCCCAAGAGTTTCTGCAGAATGCACTATTTATGCTAATATTTTTAATCGTTTTTATGAAAAAGCATACTATTTAGAAACGGAGATTATAGCTATTACAATAGATGAATTAAAAGAAATAATAAATAATTATTATTGTATTTTTAAATATGGTCATCATATCTCAGCTTTTGGTATTAACCAAGAAACATGTAGTTGGTTTGGTTATGGACCTTTAAATTTTATTAAAACATTAGAAATGCAGGACTCTAGGTATTCAAAATTAAAGAAAAATAAAAATTATATACACCACCGTGAAGCAGCCTGTTTTATAGATGAAATGAACGATGTGATATTTTATATTCACTCGCAACCGAATAAAAAAGTTAAACTCGATGAATTAGTTACTCTAAATTATGTTAATATCGGTTTTGTCTTTAATAAATTTCCTTATCACAATATATATCATAAGTTTTTTGAAAAAATTGGTTCAATTCCAGGTTTTGTGGAAGAAGTAAACCATGCGTTAACTATATCAAAAAATGTAGATTCCACATTTAAGAAAGATGGGGTAATTATCACCAACCCCGATGAGAGACTTGGTGGGTGGGTTTGTGGAATTTTTGGAAACAACTCTAAAGATACTAAAGTTACACGGATTTATAACGATAAAATTATACTTAATTTTAATCAACATCATGAGATAGAAGATAATTGTGAGTATAAGATTATATCTGTGCAAGCTACAACTCTTCCTGCTGAGAATTTTCCAGCTGTAATTGTAAACTATAAAGGAAATTGGAATATAATTTGATTTAACCTAGAACATTTGGTACTATTTCATCAAATCAGCAGCTCACGTTTTTGTTAAATTGAAAACTGCGCATGTATAGTCCTGATAAAATTTTTCGAAACTTTCATTATTCACCAAAATATACGGCATAGCATCTCATGCAAACTTTGAAAACTTGGGCTGGAAAAAGCTATCATTTGAATATATCATCAAATCAATATAATGCCTTACTTGATCATTTTCGAGGTCGCACGGTGGATATTGGAACATCACGAGATAAACCTCAACGTGGTAGCGTAGGAGAGTGGTTACAGGTGAATGTTACTAAAGTTGCAGTGGCTTCGTATGTTGGTGCTATTCTAATTCATGAAGGTCTTGCTACAAAAGCAGCCGACGGGACAAGAATTCGATTTAAATGATCTTTTGGAATTGAACTAAGCAGTCAGCGGAACCGTAATGTGCAGTGCATCGTAATCAACAACCGGCACTTTCTTGACGTGATTTTTCCCTTCCTTAAGCTCAAGGAGACCTATGCCTTCCAGGAAAGTGAGGTCATTATGCACATTTGATTCTTTGCGTTTTAGCATCCTTGCCAGATCGCTAATAGATTCCGGTCTCTTCTCCCTGATAATCTGAAGCAGGCGCAGGCGCTCGCGAGTTAAAATCTTTCCAATATCCTCTGCTGTGCGCGCCACTATCTTATGGGGTTCTGGCTCATGTATCTCGCTGCGCCTTACCTTTTCAAATAGCTGGTTCAGATGCTCCCCATATTCTTCATCGCTCATAACTAAAATTTCAATGTCTTTTAATTTCATCGATCTTCCTCCGATTATGTTCTATCAATCTGGCACAGGATAAATAGGACTTTCAAGCTATAAATAGTTATATGCTATTACCATATAATTACACATCTTACTAATTTGCGCCCCCTCGATGCCTATAAAAGCCAAGGTAATACATCATAAGACAAACAACACTGATTTATATTACTGAGGTTTCAAATGCCCACACTAACCGCATATATTGAAAAAGATCCAGAAACTGGCTTATACGTGGCGATTGTCCCAGGAATTCCTGGCGGCCATACTCAGGCAGAGACCCTTGATGAACTTCAAGAGAACCTTAAAGAGGTACTGGAACTGTGCCTGGAGGAAATGGACCCTGAGAACAAGCAATATTTACCTCAATTTGTCGGAATTCAGCAAATTGAGGTGGGTGTTTGAGCAGGCTTCGAATAATTGATGCCAGAAAAATGGAAAAGTTGTTGTTCAAGCTTGGCTTTGAGAGAGTTCGTCAAAAAGGGAGCCATGTGTTCTACAGGCATCCTGATGGAAGAACCACAAGTGTACCGCATCATCAAGAAGAAATTATAATAACTTTATTACACCTTGTTTTATTCACTTATGGTTACATTCCCATCACAAGTTATTTAATATATATGCTCCATTAGGATTTGCCTTCGCTTTTATAGAATAAGAATGGAAAATATTAAATAATGATTATTGGAGGAAACTCAATTGGCAAGAATGCATACACGCAGAAAAGGACAATCAGGCTCAAAGAAGCCTTATAGAGCAGAGCCGCCCGGCTGGTCAAATACAAATAAAGAAGAGATTGAGACGTTAATACTCCAGCTCTCAAACCAGGGAAAATCAACAAGCGAGATTGGTATGGTCTTAAGAGACCGTCATGGTGTTCCCGATGTCACCCTTGTGACCGGTAAGAAAATACTAACAACCCTGAAGGAGAAGAATGCGGCTCCAAAGGTACCTGAGGATATCCATAACCTGATCGCAAAAGTCCTTGAGCTAAGGAAACATCTTGACAGGAACCCGAAGGATGTACATAACAAGCGCTCTTTTAATAATATGGAATCAAAGATAAGGCGGCTTGGAAAATACTATAAACGTGAGGGCATACTTCCTGCAGACTGGAAATACTCTATACAGAGAGCAGAGATGCTTATCTCAAGGTAAGTCACTACTCAAGATAAGTCACGATGACTGATAGGGATGATAGCCTTGTTGAATTTGAGGCTTTGAGTAAGCAGGTAGCTGGTGCCATAATAGAACACGATGCAGTTAGACTCATATCCCACAACGATGCAGATGGATTATCTGCTGCTGGGATCATGTGCAATGCTCTGTACAGGCAGCAGATACTGTTCCATGCCACAATTGTAGGCCAGTTCGACCAATCAACCGTTGAATTGATTGAGAGGACTTCTCAGGACACGGTCATCCTCTGCGATATGGGTAGCGGGCAGGCAGAGCTAGCCTCAAAGATAAAAGATGCTATAATTATCGACCACCATAAACCGACCGGGAAACTGAAACACGTTAATATTAATCCACATCTTGTGGGAATCGATGGTTCATCGGAACTGTGCGCTTCATGCTGCACTTATATGGTGGCCAGACAGATGGGTGATAATACAGATCTTGCAGGATTGGCCCTTGTCGGAGCAACAGGTGATAAACAGCCTATGAAGGGCGGGAATAAGTTCATTCTGGATGAGGCTCTGGAAAATAAGGTAGTATCTATCAGAGAAGGGCTCAGGGTAGGGGATTACACTGTTGAGGAACTGCTTGAATACAACACTGATCCCTACCTGGATATCACGGGTGATAGAGATAAGATCAAAGCGCTCATTGATTCAATGGGAATAAGGGGCAGATTAATAGACCTGAGTGAAGAAGAGCAGATAAGATTTATATCTGTGATTGCCCTGAAACTGGCAAAACAGGGAAGCTTATCAGCAATCGATCCTTTAATTGGTGATATTTACACCCTGAATAGTGAGGTTGTACCTAATATTTATGATTTTGTAAGTGTACTGAACGCCTGCGGGAAGGTTGAAAAAGCAGGTCTTGGTCTTGCTGTGTGCATGCGGGATGCTTCAGTTGTTGATGAGGCACTGTCAACTGCCCGGGAGTATCAGCGTACTTTAATCGGGATATTAAAGATGGCACAGACGCAGGTTAAATCAAAACAGAATATAAGGTACATCATAATGGATGATTCAAGAGGTGCTGGCATAGTTGCGGGAACAATGACCCGCTACCTCTATCCCGACAAACCGTTCATTACACTGAACATGGCAGAGGATAAGATTAAGGTATCAGCCAGGGGTACAAGAAAATTAGTAGATGCCGGGCTTGATCTTGCAGATGCGATGCGGGAGGCATCTGCGCGGATAGGGGGTATGGGTGGTGGCCATAATGTAGCCTCAGGCGCGACGATTCCGAAGGGAAAGGCAGTGGAATTCATTGAGATCGTAGATTCTATAATTGGAAAGCAGTTAAAAGGAACATGAAGATAAGAGGAAGATTGGTTTTTAAAGGTGAAAAAGCCAGTGAGATGATCGATATTATTGCCCTATCGCTGGCACCTGATAATCTATCCGAGATCAAGACCATCACTGATAAGGACTCTGCCACAGTCACCTTCACAGCAGATAAGATCGGTACAATACTCTCCTCTGTTGATGATTACCTTATGAATGCAAAGATAGCAAGCGATATGCTAAAACTTAAATCTCGATAACATTATTTATCTGCTCAAGCGCCAGCGCATACATTCCTATCTTATTTAAGTACGCTGCGAGTTTAAGAGGCCGGCTGCCGCCCGGATGGTAGGTAATGACAGCTTCGGGTGAGCACTGATGCGCCATATCAATAAGGCCTCCCACATCCATATGGTCGCTGATATTGATTATGGGGAACCTGTAGTCCCGCCTGCCTGTTAATATGAATCTCCTTGCAGCCTTGAGCTCTGGAATTTGTGCAGGTGTCGCTATGCGAATCCCGCAATCACTCTCCAGACCAGCAAGGGAACCTGCGTTCTCCATTAATCCAGAGGTTAATGCAAGCGATACAGGGTCCATCCCTATCTCTCCGGAATAACCCGATTCCCGAAGGAGGCTCACTGCACGCTGGGCTTTCCCGAATGAATAAGCCCCAAAAACAGTATTTTTCTCTAACGATCCCTCGACTGCTTCCCTGAAGGCATCGATATCGTCCTTAAAATGGCAGTTAGGATCAGCCGGGTCCCCGTAGTTTGCCTCTGTAATCAGGATATCGCACCCAGGCAGGTCTTTTGCATCTTTTACATCTCCTGTGACCAGAATTCTTGTCCCCACTTCGTTTTGCCAGCAAAAAGCCGTAGATCCGATCGTATGATGGGTCGGGTACGTCTTTACATCAACACCGCAGATATCAATGGTATCCCCGACCTTAAAAGTCCTGCCTGCATACTTCTTGCCATAGAGGATCTCAAGGGCCCGTGCTGTTTCTTCTGAGCATACCGCTTTTTCCGAGAGCATGGCAGATCTGCCATGATGATCTGAGTGTGCATGGGTTATCAGGTAGGCATCAGGCTGCTGTGAGCGTGAGTTAGTGGTATCTACAGCAAAAGCAAGCCTTCTGCCTGCTTTAAAGATCAGCGATACATGAGGTTTGAACCCTCTACCTGTCCTGTGCCTGATAGGCAGTACACCAAGATCAAATAAAGGTTTCAATCAGATCCCTTTATTTTAAAGCTGCGTTTATATCTGCTTCCAGTGTCTTTGCATTGGTTACGCCTACGTACCGCTTGAACACGGTTCCATCCTTTTCAAGGATCAATGTAGGTACAGCATGAATAGTATATTTAGCCGCAAGATCATAACTAGTATCCACATCCACTTTCCTGAACTCTACCTTATCCCCGAATTTCTTCCTCATTTCATCGATGATAGGGTCCTGCATCTTGCAGGGCCCGCACCATTCTGCAAAAAAATCCATTAGAACAACCTTACTCATCTCTTTTCCTCCTCAGATAGCAGATACCGCATGATTTGCATTTCTCTTTAATGCGCTTTTCTGTCTCATATTTATTGCGTCTTCCCTCTGGCATGTACTCACCTGCTATCTCACCTAAGTAGAATGTTATAGTTTAAAATAGTTGCCTTTATGCCCAGGGCGATTGGGAATATTACGATTAATTATCCTCCACCATCGCCCTTGCATCTACAGCCACAGCGCTCTCATTCACGATCAGCGGGTTTATATCAAGCTCAATTATATTCTCTTTCTCTGCCATATCCGAGACCGAAACTAGCACATGAGCGATTGAATCTATATTAGCAGGCTTCCTTCCCCGGATGCCTCTGAGTACAGGATAGCCTCTAATCTCCGATATCATATCAAGCGCATCTTTTCTATCGATAGGAACAACCCTGAACGAAACATCCCTGTAAACTTCAACGAATATACCACCAAGCCCGAACATCAGGGCATGACCGAACTGAGCATCCTTCTTAAGCCCGACAATAACCTCATGACCTGGTGGCGCCATCTGCTGCACAAGGATACCCTCGATCCTTGCATCCGGAGCTGCTCTATTGATATGCGATATGATCTTATCGTAAGTTGTTCTCACTTCCTCCCTTCTCACGTTCAGAACCACGCCGCCCACATCGCTCTTGTGCGGGATATCGGGTGAGGAGATTTTCATTGCTACAGGAGTTCCTATATGTAAGGCAATGCCAAGAGCCTCATCAGCACTATTAGCTATGCTCTCTTTTGTCACAGGTATCCCGTATCTTGCAAGGAGTTTTTTTGCCTCATATTCGGTGAGTATAGTATTCATCTGTTCCTCCGGGGCGCAGGTGTAGCGGAAACTCTCACTTTTAAGTGAGAGAGGAAGCGTACCCCGACCCCCAATAACGATAATAATTTCGATAACATTAAATACTTTCGAAATATTGTTATGCAAAGTGAAAACTGCCCTGATACCGCTTTGCGGTGTGGCACTCCTTTCAGGAGATAACGGTAGAAGTTCGGGATCGCAGTTGGATATGAGGGACATTGCCTGATTGAGCACGGATTCCAGCAATGGAATGGCGGAAATGCATTTGAAGCTTCTTGATCGGGTAGGCTGCTACCTTCGTAAGAGGGTCTAACACCTTGCAAGTGCGACGTCAACCAGCCATACGTGACGTGTGATGAAGTCGAAGCCAGTTTGGAATTGAGACTGAACATAGTTACAAGCTCCTGCCCTTTAGGGCTGAGTAGTTGACGCGCACCTCTTTGCAGGTACATCATCTACGGTTTTTACTCTTTCAAGGAATTCCCTGTGTTTGATAAGCGCTGCGAGTGCCCTCACTGCCCGCTCAGGAACTGAATAGTTGGGCAGGCAGCCGCTTTTTAGTATATTGATACCTTCCTCTGTACCTGCTCCCCCCATCCAGCATGCAATAATTGGCTTGTGGTTTCTTTGTTTCATCTCAAGTACAGCCTCAGCAGGAGGCCTGGCATTCGTCATCAGGGAATGCACATAAATAACGATGAGCGCATCCACATTCTGATCAAGAAGGAGTGCATTTATCACTTCCCTGTAGAGCTTATAGGAAACAGTTCCTGCTGTATCTATCGGATTTGAACTTGATGCATATTCGGGTAGTATATCTTTTGTCTTTTTTCTTGTTTCTTCGGTCAGATCAACGATATTGATACCCTGCCTCTCGCATTCATCTGATGCCACAATAGATGCCCCGCCGCCGTTTGAGAGAATAGCAACGTTGTTTCCCCCCGGGAGGGGCTGGCATGAGAACGCAAGTGCAGCATCGAACACCTCCTCGATAGTATCAACCCGCAGTACCCCGGCCTGCCTGAATGCTGCTGAATAGATCTCATCAGAGCCTGCTATTGAGCCTGTGTGAGAAAAAACAGCTCTTGCTCCTCTTTTTGATCTGCCTGTCTTGAGGGCGATTATAGGTTTTTTTATGCGGCGGGCAGCTTGAATAAAATCCCTTCCCCGCTTTAACCCCTCTACATACATTGCTATTACACCGGTTGATGGGTCGTTATTCAGGTACTCTATTAGATCAATATCGTCGATATCAGCCTTGTTGCCTATGCTGATCACCTTGCACAGCCCAAGCCCCATATCGATAGTCCAGTCTGCAAGAGCAAGGCCAAGAGTACCGCTTTGCGTTATGAAAGATATTGAACCTGGACTTGGAAGCCTTCCTATAATGCTTGCATTTAAATCCACTGATTTATTGATGATCCCCAGGGTGTTAGGCCCGACCATGCGCATTCCGTACTTTCTTATTACAGATACAAGCTTTTTTTCAAGCTCTGCTCCAGCACCTCCTGTCTCGCTAAACCCTGCGCTAATCATAACAAGACCTTTTACTCCTTTTTCTCCGCACTCCTCTACCACAGGCAGCGCAGATGGAGCAGGTACTGTTACCACTGCCATCTCTACCTCATAAGGGATATCGAGGATAGATGAGTATGCGGTCAGGCCCTGTATATTCGCCTCCTTTGGGTTCACGGGATAAACAGGTCCCCTAAAACCGCTCAGTATGTTTTTTAGTATCCGCCCTCCCCATTTCATCTCATTGCTCGATGCACCGATTACGGCTATGGAGTTGGGCTCGAATATTGAAGAGAGCATCACATCCATTCCCGATATTTCATGGCACGCAGTACTTTTTGCTTTGCAATGCCTACTGCTGTTTCCCTGGGATATCTTTTTTCAGTATACACCTTATCCAGTATCTCTTTTGTGCTTCTTGAAATGGTGCTCTTAATCCTGTCAAATGCCTGCATATCAGTTCCTCCATGGTATTCAACAGATGCCGTAATCACTCCACCTGCATTAGCCACAAAATCCGGAATAACCAGAATTCCTCTATCGTGAAGCATCTTCTCTGCATCTTCAGTAATAGGTATGTTCGCCCCTTCAATAATTAATTTCGCATCCACTACATCCGCATTGGCTTCAGTTATTACATCAGGCCGCGCGGCAGGAATGAAAATATCAGTACTTATCATAACCAAATCAGTAGTTTTCAGGACTTCACCATCTTTATAATTTATCACAGAGCCGGTAGTATCTTTGATCCTTATCAGCTCTTCAATGTTCAGACCTGCGGGGTTATATATCGTACCTTTTGAATCACTCGCAGCTATGAGTATAACACCCCTCTGTGCAAGAAAGCGGGCAGCAGGCTTTCCGACGTTCCCAAAACCTTCTATGGTCATGCGCGCCCCGTTCAGGTCAAGAGAGATATAGTCCTTTGCCACGTCCGCACATATCGCTACACCGTATGCTGTGGCTCCGATCTCATCAAGCGGTATTCCACCGAGCTCCAGTGGAAGGCCAACTGCGCGGGAAGTCTCATCATATATGTACGCCATGCAGCTCTCATCAGTACCCATATCAGGTCCAGGGATGTATTCCTGCAGGTTTTTTATTCCCCTGGCAAAAGTCCTGATAACCTGTTCCTTATGTACGGTTTTTGGATCGGCTATAATCCCTGATTTTCCACCGCCGTGAGGAAGGCCTGCCATGGCATTCTTGTACGTCATCGCACGGGCAAGTCTTCGAACCTCGTTCGTGGTCACATCCCGGGCCATTCTCACTCCGCCGATAGCAGGTCCTGCTGCCACGTTATCGATAACAACGATAGCCTTCATTCTTGTTCTTGGCTCATATAAGTAAACGATCTTCTCAGGGCCGATCTCATCTGCACTCTTGAATACTTCCTCTGTAATGTCCATTATCTCTCCTCATATGAATGCGTAGTTTTGTCTGGTTGGTAAATTAATATTGCGGTGACTTTCGATCTTCATAATTATTTGTTTGCAGATACTGAACTTCTCGCACTTAGAACAATCCTTCCAGGTGACTTTTTTCTCCTCATTTATAAGTCTGTGGAACCCTTTTTTCTCAAAAAAAACAGGCGATGTTGTCCGAAGATATACTGTACCTGTTAGATCAGCAGCACGATTTAATATGGAATCAACAAGTCTTGAACCTATACCCTTATTGCGATAACCTGGCAGTACTGCAATCGATCGCAGCTCCACAACATCACCTGTATCCAGGCAGGCGCATCCAGCAATCCTTTTATCCAGGACAGCCACTATAAACTCAGGCAGGTTCTTTTCTACGCTTTCGGTATCCAGATAATAAAAAGAGAGGAGCTTTTTTATATCCTTTATATCAGATGATGTCGCTCCTCTTATCTCAATATCCATCCGTGTGTTAGATATCCTCCTTCTTCTTTCCTGCTGGTTCAGTACTTTTTATTTTTTCAGCAAGTCTTAAGCGCTACTTTTCCATCCACCTAGCGTTCGTGTTTTAAGGGTTCAGTACTTTTTATTTTTTCAGCAAGTCTTAAGCTCTCCTCTGTCTCGCGCGCCGCATCCTTTTTTATGGTCTCTAATTCACTTCTCAAT
The DNA here is from genome assembly GCA_020724545.1 of Candidatus Methanoperedens nitratireducens. Classification (GTDB taxonomy): domain Archaea; phylum Halobacteriota; class Methanosarcinia; order Methanosarcinales; family Methanoperedenaceae; genus Methanoperedens; species Methanoperedens nitroreducens_B. Next base: position 8,546 of record DYGR01000029.1, on the reverse strand, counting down.
TCTTCTGGCTTTGGTATTTTTCCCAGTACATCTTCTGCTTTCCCGACGATCTTTTCAGTATCAGTTGTCTCACCGATCTCAGGTATTTTTTCAGATGCTCCCAGGTATTTTGCAGCCTGATCAAGCATCTTTGATATCTCCATAGGGAAGATTATCTTTGTTGCCTGACCCTCTGCAACCTTTTTCATCATATTCATTGTAAGAACGGTCATAGCCTTCTTATCCAGAGGTACAGAACCCACTGACAGGATGCGAAGTCCCTGAGCTTCACCCTGGGCTCTCAGTATCTGGGAGAGCCTGTCACCTTCGGCCTCCAGTATCTTTGATTGGCGCACACCTTCTGAATTCAATATCCTTGATTGCTTGGAACCCTCAGCCTCAAGAATGGCGGCTTTTTTCTGCCCATCTGCAATCAGTATCGCTGCTCTTCTCTTCCTCTCAGCCGAGGTCTGCTCCTCCATTGCAGTTTTTACAGAGCCGACTGGCTCAACTTCCCTTATCTCCACAGCCTCGACCTTGACGCCCCATGCATCGGTTGCCTTGTCAAGAATATCGCGGAGCTTTGTATTAATGAAATCGCGGTTATAGAGAATCTCATCAAGCTCCATATCACCTACAACGCTTCGCAGCGTGGTCTGTGCCAGCGAGACCGTGGCGACGTGATAGTTTACAACCTCAAAATATGCTTTCTCCGGGTCAATGACCCTTATATACACAATCGCATCAACATTGGTTGGCGAGTTATCCTTGGTAATAACCTCCTGTCGCGGAACATCCAGGACCTGTGTTCTCAGATCCAGCTTAACAACATCGCTTATCAGAGGATATACCCAGTTAAAACCTGGATCCAACCGTTTTTTATACTGCCCGAGAGCAATCCATAATCCCTGCTCATAGGGCTGTATGATCGTAACTCCTGAAACAAACAGGATCAGTATCGCAACTGCGATAAATATTGCAAGTAATATCTCAGCTACCATTTTTTAAAACTCCTTTACTTTTAGGTGAACTCCTTCCGAACGTATAACTACTATCTTCTTTCCTGCCTCTATAACGCTATCACCTGTGGCGCTCCATATCTGATTACCTACCCTAACCTTGCCAGAGATAGCATCAGGCCTGATGGTATCAACGACGATCCCCTCTTTGCCAGCAAGGATATCCATGCTGGTAGAAAGCGGTCTGTGTCCTGGTGCGACCCTTCTGTAGAAGATGATAGTTATAATACTGGAAATCAATGCCGTTATAACGATGATCACCGGGGCCCATTCCTGCGCATACTCAGGGATCAGGAGAACTATAGCACCAAGGACTATAAGTATAGTCCCGGGTACGGCCACAAAAAAACCGGGCTGTGATGCCTCAATGATGAGAAGCACCAGACCTACGATAATCATCAGCCAGCCGATATCTATTTCCATTGTGCTTAAGATAACTCTTTATAGTATATATTTGTTTACGTATTTATGAAGTGAAAACATGAAAGTCATACGCGATCCAATACACGGTTATATCGAACTTGATGGACTTGCCCTCTCTTTGATAGATACACCGCAAGTCCAGAGACTCAGGAGGATAAAGCAACTGGGCTTCTCAAACCTTGTTTATCCCGGGGCAAACCATACGCGGTTTGAGCATTCGCTGGGCGTCTATCACCTTGCAGGGCATATGATTAGACAGGCAGATGAGCACCAGCGCAAGGAACTCCTGGCTGCTGCACTACTTCATGATATAGGACACGGCCCGTTCTCCCATGCAACAGAACAGATCATTGAACGATATACAAGGAAGGGCCATGACGATGTTGAGGAATTGTTAAAAAAAGGAGCCATCTCTGATGTACTCAGGGAGCACTCTCTATCACCATCATCTATTGCCAGGCATATAAGAGGTGAAACTTCCTATGGCCCGATTATCAACAGCGAGATAGATGTGGACAGGATGGATTACCTTGTACGCGATGCCCATTACACCGGAGTGGCTTTCGGTCTTATCGATCACGTGAGGCTGATCCATGAGCTGACACTCAACGAGAATAAACTTGTCTTGAATATAGGAGGATTGCAGGCTGCCGAATCTCTGCTTGTTTCAAGGTTCCTGATGCATCCCACTGTTTATTTCCACCATGTCAGCAGGATTGCCGAATCCATGTGCATACATGCAGCAGAATACATGATAGAGAATGAAGGGCTCAATCCACTATCATTTCAGAGGATGGATGATATCACTTTCATGATTGAGATGAGAAATTCTCGGGGTTATGCAGCCGAGATCGGAAAGCGGCTTGATGAGAGGCGGCTGTTCAAAAGAGCGCTATATACAGGTTTTGAGTCCCTGAGTATGGATGTATTAAAGCTCAGGAACAACACCAGGAGAGTTGAGAATGAGATAGCCGAAAGTGCAGGCATTGCACCTGAGTATGTGATTGTCGATATCCCTGATAAGCCCCAGATAATTGAAATGAAAGCCCGTGTTTTGATAAACGGCAAGATGATACCTATTGATAGAGCCTCAAGTCTTGTTGCAGCCCTTGAAAAAGCCCAGCTTGATAATTGGCGCCTGGGAGTGTTCACGCCCGCAGAACACAGGGAAAAAGTGGGGAGTATTGCAAGGGATTTTTTTGGGGTGGATAAAGATACAAGGCAGTTCAAACTGACAGAGATATGAGCGCCCGGCGTATCACGTCTTCTTTCTCAGGCCTGTATAGTTCTTTTATGCCGTAGGACTCATTATAGAGGTTTAATCCGCGGATGATTATGATCGGTGTTCCCCCGTCCCCTTCACCCATCAGGATGTTTGCAAATCCCGCGATCTCATCCACTATCGCCTCATTTTTCACTTCAAGAACTCTGCCAAAGAGATCCTCTGTCCCCCGCCAGTCTTTTGTGGGTCTTATTCCTGCAATACCGATAGCAGCACCTGTCTGACCTATTCTGAAGGCCCTGCCATTGGTATCTGTGATAATAACGCTCACTTTTTTTCCTGCAAGCTCGAATATGGAATCCTTTATTCTTCTGGCGCTCTCATCAGGGGCTTCTGGCAATAGAAGGATGTTATCTATACCATCGACATTGGAGCGGTCAATCCCTGCATTAACACAGATACTGCCGTTTTTTGTGTGCACAAGAAGGAAAGGCGATTCAATTAATATCTCACTGCTTTCGTTCAGTACAGCCTGCACGAATCCGGGGTCATTACCGTTTCTCTCTGCGATTATTCTGGCTTTACTGGTTACGCTCACATCACTCATCGAAAGAATCCTGCTTTCGGATTTTGATACAACAGTTGAAGAGATAGCAATAATATCATAGTTCTCAATCTCTGCTCTCTCAGTTATAAGGCGTCCGATATCGTCACCCGGTCTGATCAGGGGGATATTCTCAACAGTAAATGCAATAGCTCTCAATAGGATTCCTCAACCCCTTAAAACCGTGGATGTGATAATAATGTTTTCTAAAGTTAGCTTTAAAATTGACTTGATCTTAACCTCTGGATTATCCGTTTTTTTTTCTCTACTGCAAGATTAGCTGCTCTATCCACAGCTTTTTTCATCTCATCAAAGTTTTGCGGAGTTCTCTCTCCCACAAGCTTCTTGATAGGCGTATAAGCAGATTCCCGGAACCTGGGCGTAAAATCATGGTTTTTCCCGTTAATGATGAGCTCAGCTCCTCTTCCCTCCTTTACTTCCCCAACAGTATCCACAGCCACGCCTCTGTTACGTACACACCCGATGATCTCACCTGCATATTCAGGCGGCGCGATCACTAAGAGGGCATCCAGCGAGACTCCAAGGTAATCGATCTCAAGACGATTTAGCATATCAAGCACTTTTTCATTCACAAGTGAGCGCATCTTCTCTTCCTCGAAAACCAGCTTAATTTTGGCTGTCCTTGATATCTCCTTTGCGTCTCCGCGCACCCCGCCGTTTGTTACATCAGTCATTGCATGGATTTTCTCAATCAAACCAGCCTCTAACAGAGCCTCGCATGCATCAATGAACTTCAGGTTTATCGTCTCATCCACGATATCATGCATACCGTAATAAAGAGCAGTGGTTGAGACCGTGCCTCCGCCTGCCCCTTCTGTCATCAGTATAACATCCCCCGGCTCTGCCTGTATGCGTGCTGTGAGTGCATCTGCCACGCCCACAGCACCCACGCCACCTGTCATCCTCTCCCCTATCACCATGTCCCCTCCGATCCTGAGTGTGCTGCCAGTTACAAGAGGTATGCCTGTCAGCTCTGATACTGTCGTTATGCCTGCTATGTGATCGAATATCCTTGCCACATCCCCATCATCAGCCACATGGATGTCCGAGAATAGAGCAACAGGACGCGCGCCCATGACATACACATCGCGCAGTGCAGCGCGGGCGACATGAAAACCAGCAAGGAATGGGAAATCGGATAAACGTGAATGCATACCATCGATGGTGACCACAAGATACTGCCCACCTGCCCTAACCGCACCAGAATCATCAAGATGGGATGAGTCCACAACAGCAGAGGTCCTACCGATTACCTCTGCGATCTTCTCATGGGTATAAAAATCGCCGACGCCGCGCGAGCCGACGCCGAACTCTCCCATTGTTACACCAGAGTTCACTGGAAGCAGTACATCGCCTTTAAGATCCATGGTAGCTCTTGCTTCCACGATAACCGCACTGGCTATCTCAAGAGCATGCTTTCGTGAGATATTCTTTATCTCAAGTATCCTCTCAGCTAACTTCTCCTTGAGATTGCTATCGTTTCTGAGAATGCCGCGTCTGGCATAGCCCTCAATGTCCATAACTCTCCACAAAATTCAAAAGCATCTTCAGTCCCACAGCTCCGCTTTTCTCAGGATGGAACTGAGTTCCTGCAACATTTCCTGCTTCATTGGTGATGACAGCAGGGAACCTGATCCCGTAATCACATAATGCAGCCACATACTCAGCATCGGTACTGATATGGTAGGAGTGCACAAAATACACGAATGAGCCGCTATCTATGCCTTTTAGCAGGGGGATGTTCTTTTTAATGAAGAGCGAGTTCCAGCCCATGTGAGGGACCTTTAATTCAGATGCCGGGAACCGTATCACCCTACCGGGGATAATATCTATACCCCTGTGCAGTCCCCCTTCCTCGCTCTGTGAAGCCAGCATCTGCATCCCCAGGCATATCCCTAGAAGTGGTTTGCCCTCATCTACTGCATCTTTAACCACGCGCTCAAGAGTGGCAAAATGCATCATCGCATCGCGAAAAGCCCCAACGCCAGGCAGTACCAGGGCATCTGCACGATCAATTACGGATATATCCTTTGAGATCTCAACATCCGCACCTACGTATTCAAGTGCTTTTTCTATGCTGTGAAGGTTTCCAAGACCGTAGTCGATTATTACGATTTTCATTTTTATGTTAACTTGACTTTTATGTTTAAATACTTTAATAGCTTCTCAAGAGCACCGCTGCCTGCTCTATAGCTATCAATGCTGCACCTATACGGGTGAATATGCCCAGGAGCAGAAGTGAACACTCTACCACCCGCACTCAATCCGTATCGCCCTCGGCTTACATGCCATAATACACGTTGTGCATCCTATACAGAAGCTCTTATCCACAACTTCAGCTACCATCCTGCCGTTTTTCTCAACAATCCTGTATATCCTCGGCCCTTTAGGGCAAACCCTTATGCATTTCCCGCATCCTGTACATTTTTCATCCACGAATATCTCAATCATATCAGTATCGGATTCAATTTATGATGCCATAGTACCGAGCTATCTTATAGCATCGATTCCAGGTATTTCCTCTCCTCGATCAATTCCCTTATCTTATCATCCCTTGACATGGGCCTGGAATACGCCTTATCATCTATCTCTATTGTGAGATCGCCGTTATAACCCGAATCCTGCAGCGCTTCCAGTACCTTATCTATATTCCTCATACGGTGTACTGGGTAATGCATCTTACCGTCATGCGGAGCGCCGACATGTACATTGATCATCTTGTGGCCGAGTTCTTTTATGAAAGACATGGCATTATCGGGAGATTTATTGAAAGCATGTACAACATCAAAAGTAAAAAAAAGTCCCGGGAATTTATCCAGTACCTCTTTCATCTCATCCGGTGAGGAACACATGCTTGAGATATACGGCATACTGTTCTCAAGTGAGAGATTCAGATTAAGGTTATCAGCTTTATTTTTGCATATTTTTAAATATCTCAAGAATTTATCCCGGTCTTCACTGGTAGGGGCTCGCTTGACAGTTCTCTTTCCAGGGTGAATAGTGACCACTCTTGCCATTAGCCTCTGTGCAAGCTCAAGAGACCACAATGTTTCCTTTATCGTGGCTTCATATACGTAATCATTATACGATGCCGGGTTTAAATCCAGTATCGGTGCATGAAGGGTACATCCATCCGGCATAATAGAGACGGCCTCTTCCAGTATCATCTGCGATGTCTCATCGTGTCTGTTCATCCAGAAATAAGGTGTCTCTACCCAGAACTCAATGCTCCCTATGCCTGCCTCCAGCAGTATCTCCACTATATCATAAACACTGTACTCCCAGAGAAACAGGGAAGCGCATGAAATCCTCATTCCCATGACATTACTATTGTAGACAGGACTATATAGTAATTTCAGCCGATCTTCCTTGAGTGCCGAAGCTCAACTGCCATGCCTTTTGCGCACTGCTTCATCTCCCATCCACTCATAAGGGCACGCCCCACTCCAAAGAATCTCTCACCCTGGACGATCACCTCATCGTTTGGACGGATCTGGGGATCTGCATCCAGTACACCGGGCGCAAGGATACTGCTGTGGGGTATAAAATCGCCTATCTTCACTCTATAGTATGGATGATCGCAAAGCTGAAGCCCTCCTTCAATGGTCAGGGCGATTGTCCCGTATTGCGGGATTAATGTTGCAAGCTGCTTATCTGCGAATAACTGGAACTTGGGGAACGGAGCTTTAACAACGGCACCATCAGCAAGCATATCACCTGCGCCATGCCCGAATTGATAATCCGCTAATGTGCGTATAATATCAAGTTTTGCCTTCTCACCTGAGCGTTTTTTAGCACTCTCAAGCTCAGAAACCGCTTTTTGCAGCCTGTCCAGTGATGTCCTGGAGGTCACGCCATCGTCGGCTGTATAAACAAAACCAATTCCAAGCTCCCTTTCTACAGATTCGCAGATCTCCCTGTATGCGCCGTGCACATGTGCAACTATGTTCTTGTATCTGTTTTTTAGAAGATATGAGCGCAGGCATGCTGTTACCCATGCCCTCTCCTCCATATCCCAGTAGCCCGTGACCGGAGTATCATAATGTGCTGCCGGATACATTAGTTCAAGCTCGCGCGGTACGATACCTAATGGTGATGTGATGATCACCTCATGGACATACCTGCGGTATTTCCCCATAGCATTGATGAATTTCTGATGTGAAAGAGAGGTTGAATATGGCTTTTTTGCAGAGCAGGGAAGGAGTACAAGGGTATCCAGATCAGGCGCAGTATAGCGCTCCACTACTCTCTTTGCAAACCTTTTAATCTCCACCCTGTTAAGCGACTCTGATGTATTGGCGTACAGGGTATTTGATCTTAAAATTGGTGTTCTTTTTTCAAGAAAGGTGTATTCTGCGTCGATAAAGCGAAGCGCAGCAGTAAGCCAGGGATGCGCCCTGCACTGGCGCTCAACATACTCGCGCAGATGTCCGCCCCTTATATGCTCGCGAACATTACGCATTTCCTCGCCAAGTTTTAATGAGTTGTGGTGTGACAGCAGCTCAGAGCGCTCTTTTTTTGGAAGTTTGATAAGTTCCTGCGGTGTATTTGCCGAGCACACAGAACAGGTGCAGGGAAATTCGCGCAGCCTGTCAAGATGGTGTTCGCCTGAATTCGTAAGGTAAATATCCTGGTATCCTTTAATCACAGCCAGGGTCTCATCTACGATATCAACGCCGATATACACAAGCATCGACAGGTTCTCTGGTGTGGCAAGGGCAGGCGCGTACAATAATGAGTCAGCACGCGTGTTCTCTTTGAGCCTGATTATTGAGTTAACGAACTCACGGGGCCTTTTCTCAAGCTGCTTTGCTGCGCCGAGAACGTACATATCGGCCTCTATGAGTCTCTGGTGAAAGGGATGGATAACCAGACCTGTATGAGCCGTATTGGTTACAGGCTGTGCCCTGACAGGCGAATCCTGAAGCTCTTTTATTATATCCTCTCCTGTATGCAGGGGTAATGATCTATGAGGAAGAATGACTAATTTTTTGGTATCGAGTTCATGGAGTGCAGTTTTTTTCCAGAGAGAGCCAGAATCGATTACAGGGCAATCTTTTTCATTAATATGGATTATGGCGGGAGTTGAAAGTTCTTTGTCCAGAACCAGTTTACCAATTCTGGCTGCCGCGTCACGATGGATGATTTCGAATATTTTACTCATAATGTTTCAGAATAATTGATTTTTTGGCGGTTTATCATGCATGAAGAGTATGCTGTTTATGTCAACTACCTCACGCTAAAGCTGTGAAGCTTGTCGTTCCAATTTTCGTTAGGA
>DYGR01000088.1 GCA_020724545.1 Candidatus Methanoperedens nitratireducens | reverse complement strand
CCCTATTGCTGCTAGGCTCTCATCACAACCCCACAACCTTAACATATCGGGCTATATACTAAGGGTCACTCTCATATATATAGTTGTGTATTGATATATAATTTTTTCACTATATTAATCATAGTTTGAATTAGATTATGTTGTTCCCTTCGCGTCCTCTGCGTCTTTGACCTGTTGAATCCACTGGATGTTATAAAAACAGCGACAGAACAAATACTGCTTATGGAAACAAAGGACGAAAGGATGCGCAATACGCTGCAGATGATAAAGCGCAATGCAAATAAACTGATCGATATGATTAAAAGCGCGAGCATGTACGCCATACTGGAGAGCGCTGAAAAATTGGAGCGCAAGTCGCTCGATTTGAACGAGATTTTTATAGCAGTCGCAGACAACTTCAAGCTTCAACTGGAAGAGAAAAACATGAAGCTGGAGTACATATCAAAGGGCGAATGCTGTATAATGGCGAGTCCAATGATTGATGCAATTTTTTCAAACCTTCTCAGAAACGCGATAAAGTACTCATCTGCTGGAAGAAAAATCGAAGTAAACATTATAGTTGAGAGAGAACACTGCAAGATTTATGTCAAGGACTGGGGCTATGGAATAAAAGATGAGGATAAAGCGAAGCTTTTTACCCGCTTTCAGAAAGTAGAAAAGAAGGGAGTGAAGGGTGCCGGATTGGGGCTGGCGATCGTTAAGCATGTTGTGGATTTGCATGGAGGCAAGATATGGATTGAGGATAATCCAGAAGGTGGGAGCGTGTTTTGTGTGGTGATTTAAGCCCGATAGCATCATCCTCAGTCCAATCAGTTTGTTATTTCAATGCCCCACTTACGATCTCGGCCAGATCCAATACCTGCACCCTATCATCTGCTTTTTTGGCTTTTAACCCATCTTCAAACATAGTCATGCAGTAAGGGCAGCATACGCAAATCGTTATCGGGTCTTTATTCATGGCCTCATCAACGCGTGCCGCATTGATACGTTTACCACTTTCCTCCATCCACATCCGTCCACCGCCCGCACCACAGCAAAAAGATATATCATTGCGATGTTCCATCTCGATTGGCGCATGTCCTGTAACCGAAGTAATAACATTGCGCGGGGCTTCATAAACCCCATTATAGCGTCCCAGATAGCATGAATCATGAAACACCACATTGCCCAGGTCCTTAATCCCATTCAGCTCAAGCTTTCCAGCTTTTATCATATTACTGATCAACTCGGTGTGATGGATAACTTCCAGTTCGGCACCAAATTGACGATAATCATTCTTCAGGGTATTATAGCAGTGAGGGCACTGGGTAATAATTTTTTTTATGCCTTTCTCTTTGAATATTCTGATATTTTCTCGAACCATGCGATCGAATACGAATTCATTACCCAGGCGACGCATACTATCGCCACAACACAACTCGTCTTTACCCAGCATACCCCAGGAAATGCCACTTGCATTCAGAATTCTGGAAATAGCCATAGATACTCGTCTGCTTCGAGCATCGAAAGCGCCGAAACAACCTGCGTAGAATAAATATTCAATCTTGCCCCCCTCAAAAGGCTTTACATCGAGCTGTGCAGCCCATTTAATTCGTTCCGCAGGCACAATGCCCCAGGGATTACTGCGCTGTTCCATATTTTCGAAAAGGGCCAGTAATTCATCGGGGACTTTGGCGCTCATCTCCACCAGATTTCGGCGCATATCAACTATCCTGGGTACATGCTCAATGAAAACCGGGCAGACTTCCATGCATGCGCCGCATGTGGTGCACGCCCAGAGAACCTCGTCGGCTATACTACCTTCCTTACCTCCACAGATCAATGGCAATTCTGCTTCCTTCTTTTTAATGATCAAAGGGCCATTTTTCAGCAGGTTAACCTTTATATCATGGATTACCAGCCTCGGGTTTAACAGCTTGCCGGTGAAGGTAGCAGGACAATTATCCGAGCAGCGGCCGCATTCGGTACAGGAATAAGAGTCAAATAGACCTTTCCAGGTAAACTGGTCTATCTGTCCAACACCGAATGAATTGCCTTTTTTGAACTCTTCTCTGGGCTGGGTGTTGACATTCACGAGACTCCTGAAAAAGACATTGGGGATAGCAGCAAGAATATGCATGTGCTTGCTGTAAGGTAGATAATTCAGGAAACCCAGCAATATAATGGCATGCAGCCACCAGAAAGCGTTGATATATCCGTTCAAACTTGCTAACTGAATGTTCGATAAAAAAGTGGAAGCTACAAAATTAGACACAGGCATATATCGAGCGGCTCCTTCTCTCCCCTGGGCTATCTCGCTGGCGTGTAAACCAAAAAAAGCGATCATCAGCAAAGCGATCAGCACAAGAATTATGAAAGCGTCCAAGCTTCGCGCTTCAATATAGGAAGGTGGGAAAGCCAGGCGGCGGATGATCGCAATGCATACCGCCAGCAGGGTAAGGACTGATGCAATGTCAAAAACAAAGGACAACGTATAGTACGCGCCATTGGGCAGAAGCGAGAATCTAACGTAATCTGGAAACAGACCGTGAAGCAGGAATTCCGTATTGGCGACCAATAAGATCATGAATGACCAGAAAAGGACAAGATGGTTTAAACCAAAACGGTATCCGTGGGAAACTGTACACCGCTGCCCAAAGGCATAATACAGCATGTCCCGGATTCGCTTACCGACATCGTTGAAGCGGTTTTCAGGTCTGCCCAGCAAAACTAGGCGAAAGCGCTGGAAAAAACTCCAGCAAAAAAGCGCTATAGCGGCTGCAAAAACTATAATAATAGTGAGGTTAAGCGACATAACTTACTCCTTCTTAGATATCTGTTCTGGCATACTTACTGCCTTTTTGGTGCGTAATTCCCTGATGCGATCGATAATGGCTGGAACTACCTGGAACACATCACCCACGATCCCATAGGTGGCCACCTCAAAGATAGGGGCTTGCTTATCCTGGTTGATGGCGATAATGACCTCCGAACTTTGCATTCCAACCAGGTGCTGAATAGCGCCACTGATGCCGCATGCGATATAAATTTTAGGTCGGACCGTCTTGCCTGTCTGGCCAACTTGGCGTTCTGCCGTCATCCAGCCTGCCTCTACCACAGCGCGCGAACAACCTATCACACCGCCAAGCTCGTAAGCCAGCTGCTGCAATAGTCCAAAATTCTCGCCAGAACGCATACCTCTACCTCCGGAAACTATTACTTCCGCTCCAGCCAGATCTATGCATTCCGCTCCTTGGTCTTCGAATACCTCCAATACTTTCGTGGCAACATCTTCTTCTTCGATTCCAAAAGACTCGCGGACAATCTCACCCATTCTTGAGGTATCCCTCTCTGGCAAGAGCATCACGTGTGGTCGGACTGTAGCCATTTGCGGCCTTATGCGCTCTGTTAAAATGGTGGCCATGATATTGCCGCCAAAAGCCGGACGTGTCTGCAGCAAGAAACCCTTATCATCAATATCCAGGCCAGTACAATCTGCAGTCAGGCCGGTATTGAGTTTCGTAGCAACAGCACCAGCCAGATCTCGTCCCAGACCTGTAGCACCCATTAATAGAATCTCCGGCCTGTACTTTTCCACAAGGTAACAAATTGTCTTGTAATAAGTTTCGGTACGATAGTAGTGAAACACAGGAGCATCTATTAAATAGACCTTGAAAGCGCCATAAACGAAGGATTCCTTGCATAGTTCTTCAACCTTATCCCCGATAACTACCGAGCATAACTCGACTCCCAGAGTTTTGGCCAGCTTCGCACCCACACCTAGCAGTTCCCAGGAAACTACAGCGGGCTTGCCTTCAGTATGCTCCACAAATACCCAGACACCTCTGTATTCTTTAATCTCGGCTGCGGATTCCTCTACACTTACCTCTTCAGACTCTGTTCCCTTTGCATGCGCAGCTATTTCAGCAAGGGTTTTCTTTTCCTCCAGGATGTAATTCATCTCAAGAGCATCGGCAGGGCAAACCTTGACGCATCTACGACAGCCAATGCACTTTTCTAAATCGATGATCGGCTCACCCTTTTCGTTCATTTCTATTGCATCTTCGGGGCAAACGCTCTGACAACGGGCTCCACACGCGATGCATTTTCCTGGAATGAGCCGGGCTACACCTCGGGGTTTCCTTATTTTATTTTCTTCTTCCATAGGTTTGAGCCTCTTATTGAATCAAATAAAATTCAACTGCATGGTCACTATATACACAGTAGACCTTTTTCCATAAGCCTCTCAGTCAATAACCGGGCTGCTTCCTCCGGTTTGCTGGCACCATCTCCAATTATCTCGCCCCTCTCCCTTTCCGGCGAAAAGATCTTGCGAACCTGTGTGGCAGAACCTTTAAGACCGATAATTTCTTCCCTCAGTCCCATCACTTTGTTATTCCAAATTGTCACTGTCGCATCCTCTGCCAAAAGGCGCATAGGCACTGTTGGATAGCGAGGACGGTTTATTTCTCGTACCACTGCGATCATTGCTGGCAGAGACGTCTCCACTATTTCATGTCTGCCTTCCAGTCTACGTCTAACCTTTATTTTTTTTGATTTCATGTCTACTTTTTCAATGCGGTCTACCAGGGTCAGTTGTGAGTATCCTAAACGAGTAGCAATACCTGGCCCCACTTGAGCTGTGTCTCCATCAATTGTTTGCCTTCCGCAAATTACCATAGCCACCTCTTCCTTCTGATCCAGCTTCTTGATGGCTTCGGCAAGAACCAGGCTGGTAGCCAGTGTATCAGCTCCACCGAAAGCGCGGTCGCTCAAAAGTATAACCTCATCTGCTCCCAGAGCCAGAGCTTTCCTCAGTGTAACCTCAGTATTGGGAGGCCCCATTGAAATAACAGCCACGCAGAACCCATATTTTTCTTTGAGTCTGAAGCTTTCTTCTAAAGCGTGGGTATCAAACGGATTTATGATGAAAGGCACACCTTCTCTAATCAAAGTACCAGTGATCGGGTCAACTTTGACCTGAGTAGTATCTGGTACCTGTTTGACACACGTGACAACTAACATTTACTGCACCTCTTACTATCAAGTTATGAAAAATAATAAAGGGAGATTTTATTCAATACGCATGTAATTATACAACAGCACGAGGACTAATTTTTTAAAAAATAGATTAAATGTAGAGTCCTCCATTTATATCAATGACCTGGCCTGTTATGTAATCTCCTTCTTCTGAAACCAGATATGCCACCGCACCTGCCACCTCGGATGGCTTCCCAA
>DYGR01000028.1 GCA_020724545.1 Candidatus Methanoperedens nitratireducens | reverse complement strand
TGTTGCTATTATCAAAGAGTTTTGAGTTACCATTTAATTTGAAGTGGATACCAAAATTGCTTAAATTCGGCAAAATTATCTCCAATAGCCTGTCCTTTATTGTATAAATCAGCGGTTACTAATGCTCCATATTTTATCTGAATTCTATTTATTTCATTAAGAAAATCTTCTGGTTTTCTTGTTTTCCTCAATCTGAAAAGATCTCCTTTGCCTTTCTTTCCGCTTGGGCCAACACTTTTTCCAATTGTCTTCCCCAAACTAACCGCTGTATCAATTATTTCTTGATTCATTTTGCCTCCATCTTCATTTAATATTTTTTCGTATAATATAACAAAATCATTTAATTGTCTAATATATTGTATTTTTGATTTATTAATCCTATAAACGTGTTGTTCTACAAGTTCTACGATACTTTGCTTTCGTAAAATCCTTTCACATATTCTATTTCTTATAATTGTTTTACTTTCGTTCTTTGGTTGATCAAAATCAATTAAAAGAGTCATTGTTTCGTTTATACTGATCTTATTTCTTTCAAGGCGATCTAGTAATCTGAATAAATAAACTGAATCCTGAAAAGGCCAGATCATTTTTCCCATTTGTGTATCACCGAGAGCTTCAGTATACATTACAAAAAATTCAATTGGAGCTTTAGAAAGTGCAATTTCAAAAAGTTTTTCATAATCAAGTTCATACTCCTCATCTGTTGAACCTTTAGAGGTTTTTCTAATCATAACAATTCGGTACAGTGAATACAAAAAAGCAAATAATTGCTCAAATGGTTTCTGAAAATAGCCGCCAAGACTATGCTTAAAATTTCGAAGTAAATTTTGATCTTCAATTTTAATAGCTTGCAAACTACTAAATACATCAATCATTTTTTCTAAGCTGGATGAATACGGAAAATATATATGGTAACTGTCATTACTCATCGTATAGAAACCATTAACAGGTACAAATTTTCCAATAAAATCACATTTCCAGCAAACTTTCTCAGGTCTACCACCGGCTGAGTTGAATGATAATGCCCCCGAAGAACCAGAAATCATTGGAAAAACTGTGCCACCAATCTCACTTAATGAATGTGAATGATCTCCACAAATAAAACATTTTCCTTTGGATTTTCCTTTTTTAAAATTTATTTCAACTTTAGGTTGTATTGCATTTGGTCCATCTATAAGTAAACTTGAAGACCCAATCTTTAGGTTATTCTCAACAAGAAATTTATCAAGGCGTTCTTGTAAGTGTGCATAATTAATTGGAAGAACTTCCTTTTTAATTTTCTTTCCAGATTCAGTTACCTCTTTTTTCTCATATTTTACTTCATTTTTAGTATATCTCGGAGCTTTATTAAAAATCAAACCAGCGATTCCCATCGGTTTTACTTTTGGAAATCGAACAAATTTATCCGCTTTCGAATCATAATAAAATCCAGCGTTCTCCCTTTTTTGTTTATCTGTTGAAGTGTTGTAGTATTGAGATAGTAGAGACTCGTAGGTTTTGTGAAAAAATTTATCTAAATCGATTTCTGTTCCTTTGAATAAAATTCCATTATCATTCAATTCTATTTCAACTCCCATTTCTTCGGGATATTCTTCTTTTGCAATCCGGTATAATCCCAACAATCCCGAATCCATCCAGAAATGATTAAGTTTTGGAAAGTTAACTTCTGTTAAAGTTTCATTCATTTTATATCGCCTCAATCACCCTATTCACCATCCCATCTCATCCTCAATCCTCCCCTCCTCCGCGCTCGCCCCGCCCGCTCCTCATGCCTCGCCTTCCCGCCCCGGCAGCGGGCTTTACACCATCCGTTCCGATACCGTGAACCAATCTACCATCACCATCATTATGATTAATATACAGTTCCTTTTTCTAAACCACTCTTATCATATATATCTTTTGAGAGCGATGTGAAACTAATCATGAACCTGATGGTTCATAGATAAATAATGAGACCGTTAAATTATGTGTTGGTATGATTTTTATTTCTTTGCGTATTTTGCGTTCTTCGCGGTTTAAGGTGTAGATTGCTCACCGCAAAGTCGGCCATGAACTGTAGTTCATAGATGACAATGAAAAAGCATCGGTAACGGACTTTTTCATACCAGGACGCAAAGATCGCAAAGCAGCGCTTGATAATGCTATTTAATTACGCTTTAATTAATATGATAATCTTATGCAAAACTATGTTATACACCAAGCCTGATGCGAACCCTGTCACCAGGTGATAACAGTCTATCGCCGTATTTTTCAGGAATAACCTTGATCATGGGCTCATTGAGAGATAGACAAAAAGCAATGCCAGAGCATTTTACCTCTGATCCTCCTGCTGTGATCTCAAGTATTGATATCCCCGGATGGAAGTATCCCTGCGGTTTGATAATACCAGAAAATCCACATTCCGTATCTTGAGTGATGTATCCATCAAGAAACCCGCCATCCACTGCAAATCCCCTGACATCGCCGCATGTATCGTAATTCGTGCGAAGGAGAGAGTATCTCTTATTTATTTCTTCAACACGGCATTCAAGTTCTATAGTTCTACATGAGGAAAGCCTGCTCCATCTAATACCGGGTGTAAGGCGAAGATTGTTAGAGGCGCGCAGGTAATCACCAGGCCGCCTGACCTCGACATGCATCAGAGGATCATTCCAGATATCGATATCCTCATGGCTTGCTATCTTCTTCATATTGATGCACCGTATGAGCAGCACATTTGTGGTACCTCTGTAATATTCAGTCCAAGCTCCATGCTTATCGTATAGGCTTTTCTTGAAGGTACAGCGATCCTGTCAATTCCGCAGAGAATAGCATACATATCAAGCTCTGAGCGGTACCTTCCCCCGGGGCGCACGCAGCTCAGCGACAGCGGGCAATCGAACATCTGCCGTGCCTCTGCTATGACCCTGGCAACATCCTGGACATCGGGCGGGCGCATCCCCTCAAGCACTGTTCCTTTTGTGGGGATGAAAACCACTATCACGACAGCATCAGGCCTGAACCTCTCAACGATCCTGAGTGCCCTGAATTCCCCTTTGAGCCGGCCATTATGCAGCCCCACAATGATATGCGGGGCAAGTGGTATACCAGAAGATGAGAGATATTCCAGCGACCTCTCGTAATCTCTGACATGGGCATCAAGGCCCAGTATATCGTGTATGGTCTCATCATCGCCTATTATGTCCACGAGCGCCATATCCAGATAATCGGAGAGCTTCTGCGCCTGCACATCGTTCACTATGCCTGTATGTGCGCTGATTTTTAGTCTTTTATCCTGTTTGATGTTTTTAATATCATCAGCCAGCGCATATGTCGGGACACTCCCATCTTCAGCACTTCCCCCGCTTAGCAATATCCCTTTTGCGCCCCTGTCTGCTAAAAAAGAGACCCGGGAATATAATCTGTCACCAGAGCCATCGAGCATGTGGCGCAGGTAATGCGAATTGCAGTGCCTGCATTTAAGAGAGCATCTTGTACCGGTCAGGGATATCGGGGTAAAGGGCTCGTTGAAAAAAGAGATATCAATACCGAAGAGCTCAACCCTGCGCATGAATGCTTTTAGCATTAAGGCTTTTATATCATGGTCGGCATCAAGGGCAGCGATCATGCGCTTTGCGCCAGATAGATCATAATGCATAATTTTGCTTAAGAGGTTTTGAAATATAAAGAGATTATCAGGCCTTTTTAGCTCACTAAGAGCTAAAATGTCAGGAGAGTTAACCTTTTATAATCAAGTTACTATGAGGTAACAAGTTAAGGTGAGCAATTTGGATATAACCCTTGATCTTGGAGATATTAGTAAGTTCGTTGGAAGATACTCCTTAGGCAAAGACAACGGCATGGGCTCGCTCCACTTCCTGAGGATAAAGATCCCTGCAGGCAGGATAAGCGCTGGCAATCTTTTTGAAATCGCTAACATATCAAGAGAGTACGGTAGAGGCTATGCTGAGATCACTGATAGACAGGATATCCATCTCCACTGGATAGATGGTGATAAGGCTTTAGAAGTATTCGAGAGGCTTTATAAGCTTGGCTACACCACTGACATGTGCGGCCAGGGATTCCCCGCAGCCTGCTACGGGGATGTAAGGAACATAGTCTCATGCCCGCTTGGCGGGAAGGTAAATGATTTTGATGCATCAGAGTATGCGGTTAAACTCACCAGTTTCTTCTCTGGAAACCCGGAGTATAATGATTTACCCAAGAAGTTCAAGATAGGCATTACAGCCTGCGGCAGTGACTGCGTCAGGCTTGGGGTTAATGATCTGGCCCTGATCGGTATTGAAAAGGAAGGTGAGAGAGGTTTTATCCCTCTCATAGGCGGCGGTGTGGGGTTGACCAGACCTGGACCAGTGCTTGCCAGGAATATGGCGGTCTTCGTACCGGATAGCAGGTTGTTCGATTTTGTGAAAGCTGTTGTTGGGATCCACCGCGATCATACCAGCAGGGAGAGCAAAGCAATGGCCAGGTTCAAGAACCTCGTGGCAGCATGGGGTGTTGATAAGGTAAGGAAGGTTGTTGAGGATAAAATCGGTGAACTTGATGACTTCACAGAACCGCTCAACCTCAGGGGAGATGTACATAACGGCTCTGGCAGGCAGAGGGATGGACGTCACTATTTTACGCTTCCACTGGTTGGAGGAGTTCTTGATGCTGATAAACTGGACAGGATCGCAGAGCTCTCAGAGATGCACGGGAGCACAGAGGTAAGGCTCACGCCGACCCAGAACGTGACCTTTGTGGATGTCGAAGATATAAATGCCCTGAGATCCGGGCTTGAGAAGCACTTCGGGCTCTATGATAATGAAGCTTTCTACAACTCTATAGGCTGCACATCCAGATTCTGCGGCAGGACTAATGATATTCATGCCAAGGACATGCTTGGAGAGTTCCTTGGTGTACTGGATAAGCACGGGATAAAGGAAGATGTAAGAATCCATATCTCTGGCTGCATCAATGCATGCGGCTGCCATCAGGTGTCTCACTTCGGCCTGGTCGGGAAGCAGATAAGGAAGAGCAATGAGGTTGTTCAGGTATATGATCTCTACACTGGAGGCGACTCAAGGAAGCTCAAAATGGCAAGACTCTACAGGGACTCCCTGATGCCAGAGGAGGCCACAGGGCTCTTTGATGAGATAATGAGCAGGTATAGATCATCAGGTAAATCTCTTGATGAATTTCTGGAGGTGTTATAATGGAGTTAAAGCTTAAGGAGTTAGAAAAGGAGAGATACGAGCTCGATGTCAGGGGCAATACATGCCCATTCCCGCAGGTGTTTACAGACCTTGCTTTAAAAAAGATAGGCAGTGCGGTTCTAGAGGTAATAACCGATAATCCTCCATCTGTACGGGATGTTCCAGCGATGCTGGAGACCAGGGGCTATAAGGTAGAAACTAAAAAAGAGAATGGCCACTGGAGACTTATAATAAGAGCATAGTATAGTAATATGGTGGATAACCAGGTTCTCTGGCTCAATAAAAAAGAAGTTGAATCGCTTCTTGATATGAGGGGGACGCTCAGAGCCGTGGAGGAAGCATTCAGGCAGCACGGTCTTAAGAGAGTCCAGATGCCCTCCAAACTGTATCTTTATTTCAAGAAGCATAATGGTGATCTAAGGACAATGCCTGCTTATCTTGAAGAACAGGATATTACAGGAGTGAAGATAGT
The DNA here is from genome assembly GCA_020724545.1 of Candidatus Methanoperedens nitratireducens. Taxonomy (GTDB): domain Archaea; phylum Halobacteriota; class Methanosarcinia; order Methanosarcinales; family Methanoperedenaceae; genus Methanoperedens; species Methanoperedens nitroreducens_B. The sequence goes on along the minus strand of DYGR01000028.1, from coordinate 32,258 downwards.
AAACGTCCATCCTGATAACCCAAAGAGGGGACTTCCCACTGTTATGGCGCTTGTTGTTCTGAATTCTGCCAGGACAGGTGCACCTGTTGCAGTGATGGACGGTACTTATTTAACCGATATGAGGACAGGGGCTTCAGGCGGGGTTGCTGTGAAATACCTTGCGCGCAGGAACTCCAGGATTGTTGGTTTTATAGGTACGGGAAATCAGGCAAAAACCCAGCTTCTGGCAATAAATGAGGTTATCGGCATTGATGAGATCAAAGCCACCAGTATTTCAGAAAAAAGTACCCTTGCTTTTAAAGAGGAGATGGAAAAAAGAATTAACTGCGATATTTCTCCTAAAAAAAGTATCAAAGAGGTATGCGACTGCGATATCCTGGTCACAACCACGCCCTCAAGAGAGCCTATAGTGATGAACGACTGGATAGCCAAGGGGACCCATATCAATGCAATAGGAGCAGATGCGCCTGGAAAAGAGGAGCTTGATCCACTGATATTGAAGCGCTCCAGGATAGTAGTGGATGATATTCCCCAGGCTTCGCATTCAGGCGAGATAAATGTGCCTCTATCAAAGGGATTGATCTCAGAAAAAGATATAGTCTGTGAACTGGGCGAGGTGGTTACAGGTAATAAGAAAGCCAGAACAGGTGATCCGGATATCACTGTGTTTGATTCAACAGGCCTTGCGATCCAGGATATTGCAGTGGCAGATCTGGTTTATCAACTGGCAGTTAAAGAAAAAATAGGTATAAGATTACAGCAATTCTAAACCAAAACATTTAAACAGGAATAAAAACACTAAGCAGTTACAGGAGTAAAAAGAGGAGTAAAAAACCATGGCAGTAAAGAAATATGAAGCCGTCGTGACCATTGAGATAGATGAAGACAAGTGTATTGGGGCCGGGGAATGCGTTAACGTCTGCCCGACCAATGTTTTTGATCTCATTGAAGGTAAATCACATGCAACACGCGTGGAGGATTGCATCGAATGCTGTGCATGTGTGGATGCATGTCCCACAAAGGCTATTAAGCACAGCACATGTTAGTAGCTGTAGTAGCGTTAGTAGTGTTAGTAGTGTTAGTAGCCGATTCTTAGCCTGAGAGCGAATAAATAGTTATAATAGTTGTTCTTGATGAGAAAAGTCAGGGCCTCTATGGGAACGCTGGGTGTGCTGGGGCTTGAGCTTGTACAGATGGATACCCCCCCTACCACTGCGTATCTCCAGATATATACTGATAAGCGCTGTGGGGCAAATTGTCTGTTCTGTGCGCAGGCTTCTGGCTCAAGCGCAGGGCTTACACATATAGCCAGGGGCATGTATATACCCGCCGACCTTGATGCCGTAGTATCGCGTCTTAAGGTGGCATATGAGAGGGGCTACCTTGGGCGTGCCTGCATCCAGACAGCGCTCTATGATGCATGGTGGGAGGATACGGTATATCTGATAGAACGGATACGTGCAGTAAGTGATATTCCCCTATCGCTTTCTGTTTTCCCGCTTGGCGATGAGCGATACAGGGAATTGAATAAATCAGGAGTGAACGAACTTGTAATACCGCTTGATGCCTGCACACAGGAGCTGTTTGATAAAATAAAAGGGAAAAGCGCAGGCGGACCGTACTCATGGGAGGGGCATCTTGATGGTATAAAAAGAGGCGCTCGCATATTCAGGAACGCAGGTACGCACCTTATTATCGGTCTTGGAGAGACTGATGAGGATGCTGTGAAGATTATTGATGAATTACATGGGTACAGGGTAAATACTGCTCTTTTTTCATATACCTACATTCCCGGCGCTCAACTTGAACTTGAGAACAATAAGGATAGTATAAGGCATTATCGCACTGTGCAACTGGCAAGATATCTGATTGAAGAGGGAATCGCATCATATTCAGATATGCAGTTCATGGACGGCACTCTTTGCGACTTCGGGATAAGCAGGGATGCGATCATCAGGATAATCGAAGAAGGAAGGGCTTTTCAGACATCCGGGTGTCATGAGTGCAATCGTCCGATGGCAAATGAAACGTTTTCAAAGATCTATAATTTTCCAAGAAAACTGAATGATGAAGAGATAGCATCTATTAAGAGGGATATGGGATTATATTAGTGTAAGATCAGTTCAAATTTGATTAGAAGACAATAAATGTTTTGAAAACTCATCGCTTATTCCCAAAAGGTTATTAACCTCAGGGATAATGCGTGATTCTATTGACAGAGAATAAAATAAAACCTCCAAGGCTAGTTGCGTGGGAGCTTACAAACGCATGTAATCTTGCATGTATCCACTGCAGGGCATCTGCAATTAAAGATCCAGCACCGGATGAGCTATCTACCGCACAGGCAATGCAGTTTGTGGATGAACTGGTAGAGTACAGACCGATTATAATCCTCACAGGAGGCGAGCCCCTTCTCAGACCTGATGTGTACGATATCGCAAGATACGCCTCAGGGCAGGGTCTCAGGGTTGTGCTTGCAACCAACGGGACGCTTCTGACACCTGATATTGTCCAAAGGTTAAAAGATGCAGGCATCCAGAGAACCAGCATAAGTATCGACGGCGCAACTGCTAAGACCCATGATACCTTCAGGGGAGAGCCAGATGCATTCGATGCTGCGCTGCGCGGGATCGATATTCTCAAAAAAGAGGGGATGAGCTTCCAGATCAATACCACGATTACAAAAAGAAACCTTGATGAAATCCCCGGTATATACGACCTTGCCCTTGATTTAGGAGCCTCTGCGCTTCATATATTCCTGCTTGTCCCAACAGGCAGGGGAGAGGATATCGAACATGAAGAGATACCTCCTGATGAGTATGAACGCGTGCTTAACTGGTTCTATGATAAGAGCAAGGATCCAGGGATTCAATTAAAAGCAACATGCGCACCGCATTACTTCAGGATCATGCGCCAGCGTGCAAAGGCCGAGGGGATCAGGATAACAAAAGAGACGCACGGGCTTGAGGCCATGACAAAAGGATGCCTTGGAGGCTCAGGGTTCTGTTTTGTCTCAAGCAGGGGAGATGTTTATCCATGCGGATACCTGCCTGCACTTGCGGGCAATATACTGAAGCAACCATTCAAGATGATATGGGAAGGATCAGAGGTGTTCAATGACCTGCGTGATCCTGCAAAGCTCAAAGGCAAGTGCGGTATCTGTGAGTACCGCATGGTATGCGGGGGATGCAGGGCGCGCGCCTATGCAGCGACAGGAGATTATCTTGATGAAGAGCCGTACTGTGTCTATGTGCCGGTGAGAGCATGATATTCCTGGATGATATTGATAAAAAGATATTAAATGCGATCCAGCTTGATTTTCCACTCGTGCACAGGCCGTTTGAGCAGTTGGGTGAGGCGCTTGGCATAGAGGAGGATGAGGTGATCAGGCGCATCAAAAGACTGCGCAGGGATGTGGCTATCAGGCGCATCGGTCCTATAATCAGCACCAAGAAAACAGGAGGCACAAGTACGCTTGTGGCGATGAAGGTGCCGGAGGAGCGGGTGGATGAGGTTGCAGGTATCATAAATCAATATGATGAGGTATCACATAACTATCTTCGTCCTGCGAATTATAATATCTGGTTCACGCTATCTGCTGAGAGTGAAGAACGATTGCAGGAGATACTGAGGGAAATCACGGAGAAAACAGGATTTGAAGTTATCAATCTGCCAACGAAAAGATTGTTTAAGATCGGTGTGAAGTTCAATATTAAATAGATGCAGGGCTTATACTGCCAGTAAAGCTTAAGGCTATAAGAACCAATTCAAACTTAGTGGATTTTAAGTCGAATGGGGGAGATAGTATGAATAGATCAAGCATTGTTCTGGCGGTATTTATTATAGGGGGGGTTATGGCGGTAGCAGGCCAGGCATTGTCTTCTCTTTCTGCCGAACAGCAACTAATCGCAGATGATACAGCCATGGATAAACTGGGCCAGGCTGATAATCGTACAAGCAGGCCTCCTGGCCAGGCTGATGACCGTATAAACAGGCCCCTTGGCCAGATTAGAGATTATGTTATTCCAGGCAATACTGTACAGTACATCGCTTCTTCCTGAAAAAAAACGAAATGGTTATAACAGACAAACCCAATAGACCAGATAATGGCAAAAAAGAAGCAGAAGCTCCGTGAGAAAAAATCTAACGCGGGTCTGGTATATGCAGGGTTGGGGGTGCTTTTAATTGCAGCGCTGCTTGTATATTTCCCTGCGCCAGGGGAGTCTCAGGAGAAACTTCCGACTGCCGGGGAGTATGTTAAACTCAATATGCCGACTACATATGAGCCTGGCAAGGTCAAGATCATTGAGTTCCTGAAATTCGACTGTCCTCACTGTTATGATCTTGATAGGGATATGCCACAGATCCTGGAAAAATACGGCGATAAAATACAGGTTACATATGTTCCAGTCGTATGGCCCGGGCAGTCCACAAAGAGCATAGAGGCCTATATCATTGCCGAGCAGATGGGGAAGGGTGAGGAAATGCGTGATGCCCTGTTCAGGGCCGTGAATGAAGATAGAAAGGATATGTCCAGTATAACAGTTCTTGAGGATACAGCAGCAAGTATAGGGCTTGGTGCTGACTTCAATACAAAGCTTGAGAACAATGACGCTAGAGAAGCTGCCCGGTCAAACCTTGAACTTAGGGATAAATACGGTGTGCAGGGTACTCCCACGGTTATTATTAACGGAAATCTTGATGTAAAACCTTCCATAGCAAACCTGGATGCGGTTATCGGTTCACTGCTGAGTTAATCTGTAACTCAGTCATTCTGAACAATTAACTGCAGATGAGCGTACTATTAACACTTTCGGTCAACATTAGCTTTATGGCGCTGGGGTTGCGACCCCAGACCCCTGGGGATGCGCCGCTGAAGGCGGATTTAACATAATATCAACCGGTTGCATATAAGGATCAGATAATCCCCCCATACATCAGCACCGCAATTACAATCAGTGCCGCCCCTGTAACCAGACGTATTGCAGACCTTCTCTCTTTCCTGAAGCTCTCCACTTTCTCAGGGCTCAGACCAAATGCAATCGCTGCGCCCAGGATAAGCACGGGGAGCACCACGCCAAAATTATAGGCTGCAAGATACAGTATCCCGGCGCTCTCTCCACTCCTCACCATATCAAGAATAACGAGATAGACTGCGCCCACGCACGGGGCTTTTATGAGTGAGAACAGTGCTCCGATGAAGAATGATGCTGGAAGGCTCACCTTCTCTGTCACGCTCTCTGTCAGGCGGATGAAGGCTTTCGGGGTATGGAAGGATGACTCCGCATTCCTGCGCAGATGATAGGCATCGTACACATGCCAGAGCCCGAGAAGACCTATCAGAACTACAAGGAAATCCCTGATAGTGGTCTGCAATACTGCCGACTGCTCAAATACCCTGATAAGACCTATTCCCACGATTAAATATGTCACGAAAATACCGAGGCTGAACATCAGGACGATCAGGAGGACGTTACGTTTTTTACCTGTGGTCGCAAGCGTGATGGATGCTATAAAGGCAAGTACGGCAAGAAGGCACGGGTTAAATCCTGCAAGGAGGCCAACAACAAGAACCGAGGGCACAGAGAGAACGACCGGTCTTGCTGTTGCACTGGAGGCGGTTGATGCAGCCTGGCTATCAATCGCCTCTCTTAAAATAGTCTCAAGCTTTGCTGTATCTTTCTCGTAAATAATCCTATCTCTGTCTTTATTGATGACAAAAGAAGGCACACCTGGAATCTGATATTTTTTAGCCAGCTTGAGCCCTTCATCAGTATGGATATCATATTTTGCAAAGCTTACCCTGTCCCCGTAGGAATTCACTACACTGTCAATGATCGGGGATGCTTTCTCGCATATCTTACATGCCGGGTCATAGAAGTACTCTACGCTCACTCTCTCGATCTGGGCACTGGAGATCAAAGATATAAGTATTACAAGAAAGAATACAGCAAATATTTTCCTCATTTCTCGCTCTTGAGTGTTATTCTCCTGTATGTTTCAAAGGTTTTGCCGTTGGTATTCACCGTAGCATTGATAGTGTATTCGCCCGGCGCCAGGGCAGAGCACTCCTCACATGATGGGGTCGTGAACTCAAAATCAAACCCGTTGCTTCCCTTTTTTATACTGACTTCCCTTGTTTCGTCTATTAATGCCCGGTCAAATGCGTTTCTTATTCCCGATACCTTCACCTGCGCCTGCGTATTCTCTTGTGAGATAAAGTCTATGTGTACCTTCAGGCTCTCGTTTGAGCTGTAAGTATCTTTCTCTGTCAAGATCGACAGAATCGGATCTATAGAATCGGCATCTATTCTGCCTGTACTATATATACCGCATACAGATGTGAGAGTCCAGTTCTTATAATCACCTGTAAAGCTTTCGCTTTTTCCTATCAGTATGCCAGAGATGCTGCCGTCCTCAACCACTCCACTAATGCATATCTTCTTACCATCATATGCCCCGGGATTCAGCATCAATTCTGAAGGTGTAATCTCTTTACTTGAGCCAAGGCATCCAGGAGATGCGAAAAAAAAGAACATAAGGATGATCGGTATGTATTTCATAATCATGATTTCGCCTGGGTACTTTTCTATTTTTCGAAAAATTTCCTGAGAGACCTTCTGAAATCCTCATCCCTGATATCTAAGATCTCATCATTCTCCAGGACACGGTACCCCTCTTTGATACTCAAAGCCACATGCTTTCCAAGGCCGCATTTTGTGATCTCTGATTCAATAAGTCTCTTTGCCCTGGTATATTTTTTTTGAATCTCAACCATATATTTCCCATCCCTGATGTATATACTGGAGAAGGTATTCGATTCCCTGTACTTGGATTTGAACGCAAGGGCATGTTCTCCTGACCACACATAGGGGCCTGTGTGTTTTTTGACATCGGGAAGCTGTGCGTATTCAAGCTCAAATAGGATAACTGCTCTCTCATCAGCCCAGATGCTGCTGTTATATACACGGAAATCGTACCTCTCCAGCATCTCATGGACTGATTCCTCCATTTTATGAAGCTGCGGGAACAGCACATCATCGACAACATCAGGAGTCCTGAAATCTATTGCTATTAACGAAGTCCCCCTTGCACGCAGGGTATTCTTGAAACCAGCATCATCAAGAGGTTCCGGGACCTGCATGCTGAAGAACGCCTCAGAAGGGTTTTTCATGAACGCGCAGGCCCTATCGATAAAGATGCACATATTATCAAGGGATAGTGCTGCTGCTACATTCCGCGCCGGGTCTGTGGGATCGATCACGACAAGAGGATCCTTATGAGCCACGCTGGCATGTTTTTCCAGATCAATGGTTATGCCGTATTTCCAGTTACATGCTGCCCTGAGTACCTCTATGAACGAGCCGTAATGGATGATCAGCAGTTCCACAAGATAGCCTGAGAAACCGTGCGTCTTCAACTCGGAGCCATAAACACCGGTGCCTCTCATGAACTGTTTTAGCAGCAGTACTTCATCCTCAAGTCCTTTTATCCTGGATATAACATAATCGTTATGAAACGGTGTTCTGTCCACCGCAGATCTTATAGCAGCCGCGCTCGGTACACTGAAGGCAGGGACAAGATCAACTTCAAAACCATCGAAGATTGCATTGATATACGGGTGCTCTGCATATCTCTCCTCATAACTTTGCGCCCCCTCCGCTATCTTCCGTGCAACATACAGCCCTTTCTCCTCAAGATATTCCCGCGATACGTCGGGCGGGAACATGATAAAGATATCAAGGTCATGCTCTCCTGATAGCCATGTCCCGCGTGCTGATGATCCCACCAGTTTGCCGCTTACAGGCAGCCCTTCTTCTTTACCGATGGCATTAATCCTGTTGATTATGCTGTGCGCAAGAGCAGCAAGCCTGGTTTTTTCTGAATCACCGGGTTTAATCCGCGAAAGGACTGAGGCGCAGATGCTGTTAATGTTGTTCATGGTTCTATTAATGTCAATCTTTGGCTAAAACGTCATCTATTTGATTAACGGGGCGATAGTGAGGATGGGCGCAGAGCACGGTATAGAGACACCATATAACAGTGCAGTTGTCAGGATGGTCAAGGCAAAGGAAAGCCTGGTGGTTCAGGCACAAGCAGACCACATGTAATCTGGCATGAATTCTCAGGCGCCGGGAGTTTCCAGTCGCCAATAGATAAACCGCACGTGACCAAATTACTGCGCCCGATTTCATAAATTATCGGATCAACCGGGTCTGTTAAGGCATTGATTGATCGGTCTTATCTTCTCAAAGCTTCAGCGATTCTATCAGGCAGAGTATCAAGCTTATTACTGATTACATCAAGGGTATCAAGCTTAGTATCAAGCTTATCAAGGGTATCAAGCTTGATATTCATTTCACCCAGTATCCTGTTGCCTTTATCTAATCTTTCACTAATCTCACGCATCTCGTCTATTACAACCCTGCCAAAAGGTAAGGGTAATTTAATATCCTCTTTAATCTCCATTGATTCTATTACAGTATCTGCCTGTTGAGCTTTAAGTTGTTCAAGAAAATCATTTATGGCATCAATCGGCCCGCTTGCCATCAATTTAACAGATCCATCTGCATCATTAAAAACAAATCCTGCCAGCCCTCTGGCTTTTGCGTGAAATTCCACTATTTCCCTGTATCCTACCATTTGAACATGGTTGGTTATAGTTGCATAGATGTTTTTAATCTGTGACATGTAATATGCATTTTGAGTTTGAAAGTATATAGTTTTGTTGTATTTCGATATAGTCCAGCAGCTCTTTTTTAATCCCGGCTCTTTTGGCAATATCTTCTTTACTCTTATACGGTCTCCCGATCACTATCTTCCCTGCCTGTTTTTTCCCCACGCCCGGTATCTGCTCTATTATCTTCAGCGGCGCCCTGTTTATATCCACAGGTACAGGAATTCCTGTTATAGACCTGCGACCATAATCTGTTATCATTATGTCATAGAACCTGTTCAATTCAAGCTTCTCAGGGATTCCAACCAGCAGGGGATATGTTGCGAACTGGCGTCCGAACGTTACCCTGTCAAATACCTCTGTCCTCACATCCCGAAGGACAGTCCCGACCGGTACAATGCGGCGCAGCATCGGCAGATCGATCTCATTTCTGATTCTTTCCTTGTAGCGCAGGAACAGGTCCTTGTGTTTTATTACAAGCTCCTCATAACCGTGCATCGGCGTACCTGCAAAGGTCATCACCTGCCTGATATTCACGCGGCGTATCGCAAGACCGCTGTCAAGCACTTTTTTCAGGAACTGAAAGTTGAGTTCAAAGGTCTTTTTAGTCTCACCTCTCAATCCGTGAACGAAATTTATCCCTGGCAAAAGTTCAGGAAGACCGCTTGTCCCCCGTGCTACGCCCACCTCATTTAGGAGTTTTATGGCATCGAAGACCTCATCAGGCATAGCTTTCAGGTTGTTTGCCCTGATCACAGCAGGGTCAGCACTTTCCATGCCAAGCGCAGCCACATCCCCGGAGGTATGATACTTTACAATGGTCTTTACGATCTGGCGTGACTCCTCCGGGAACCTTGCCAGTGTAACGGGGTTTGCGTTATCCATATGGAGCACTTTAAGCTCAGGGGCTGCGCTTCGAATGCCCCTGTAGAGCTCCAGAATTGCATCAGGATCAGGCCGTCCATTTTTTGTTCTGTACATGAACAGATCAGGCTGCCTTCCTATCCTGAAATACCGCGCCCCATGGGAGTAGAGGGCCGATGCCTCATTTATAACGTCCTTTATCTCGCGGTAATCAGGCTGCCCATAGAAGGGCTCGGTGCAGAAAGAGCAGTGTATATGGCGCGGGCAGCCGCGATATGTCTCAAGCTCACACATCACGTAAGGGTAGTCAGGGTGCTGCCTGATTATGAAAGCGCCTCTCACTCCCCATCTTCCTATCTCGGATGTTGTCCTCATCCTGTGCCCTGCACTGTCAGGGTCTGCATCGCCCGGCAGATCATAAACAAAGGCCTCTATATCCTTTTTTGCAAGTGTGATCCCTGATACTGCCAGTTCTTCTGCGCAAGTCCCGCCCTCTTCGCCAAAACCCAGCCTGATAGGCCCGCCTATGATCTTTATCCCTTCAAGATGCGACAGCTCCCTGATCTCCCTCTGGCTGATTGGTGCAGCTCTCAGGTATTTTCCGGGGACTGTCATACCTGCAACCATTACGATGAGATCAACTCTCAGCCTCTCTCTACTCTGGCGTATCTGGTCTATAGTGCGGTAGGTAATATCCTCTTGCTTTATCCCTCTCTCAACCAGAGCCCCGGCTATGTACCTCGGATAAGGCGCAATATAGGGCGGCACTCCAAAGCATGCAGGCTCATCCACGTATCCATCAATAATTAAAACACGCATAGATAATCTATGTCATGCTTTAATTTTAGATAAGCCTTATTTTGTTCCTCTCTGGAACCCAGTGCTCACCTTCGCTGTCATGGACGCAGATATTTCCCCCGCTGCCCGGGTTGAGCCCGTTGAGGCTGTTGAAGCCGTTGAACCTCTCAAGAAGCAGGATCGATTCCTTAATCTCGATGATGTATCGCTCTTTCAGCAGCGCTGCAATCCTCTGGCTCTCCTCACTACTGATAACACCCCCAAGCCCCATGCATTCAGAGACAATCAGGCGCCTCTCCAGTAAATAGAATGGATAGGTTTTACAGATATACGGCCTGCATTCGTATATCTGGCACAGACCGCTCTTCAGGAAGATGCAATCCCCATCTTTCCTGAGTACCCATTCAAAGGTATGGATATTTCCTTCTGAATCCGTATCTAGAGAGGGTGTCGGAGTAACTATATCCTCTGGCTCAAGTCCTGTCCTCTCGCATATGCGCCTTATCTCAAAGGGAAAGATGGATACTGTATTATCGCCATGTTCAGCTCTACAGCACTGCGCGCACTTTCTGCATCTAAAGCCTATAGCTATTATACTATCTGCAAGCTGTCTTTCGTTTATCCTGATGGCCTCATCGAGCTCTCCTCTCAGGTGCCTTATTTTCATTTCCTTCATCATTTTTTGGGCAATCATCCCATTTTTTTTGCAGCAAGTTCAATCGCCGTGATAAGGCTTTCCTTGGGAGGCATGATCGTAGCAATGGGAATGCGCAGTACCTTCTCAATCGTTGTACTTACTATGGGGGCGCACACTGCTGCTTTTGCCCCATCCCTTTCAGCTTTTATTGCAGCCAGGATGGCGTCTTCCATCGATGTTGCGGAGTACTCCCTGATCGTGAGAAGCCGGCCCTGGATTTTTATTTTTCTCTCAGTTATACTCTCAAGGACTGGACGGGCTGCTATGACCGCGATAAAATCGGTTTTTTCAGTTCCCTCCATTCTCCTGAGTACTGAAACGATCTGCCTCAGGGTCTTGATATTGGGTTCGCGATGGCCTGATAGTAATTTGTAGATCGTGCTTTGCGGTATACCTGATTTTTCGCTAAATTCAGATGCGGTCATCTGCAGCTCTTCTTTAATTATCCTTGAGAACGCCTTGATAAAGGCTTCATCCGACTCTATTGCTGCCCTTATTAACTCATCTGCTGTCATTAAATCTCTTATCACGATTGTACACATATTAATAATTATTGATACATTTGGGTTATTGAATTGATCTAAGCTATTGCAAAAACTAATGGAAAACTAGCGATTGGTCCTACGCATAGCGAAAACTATTTAAATGAATGATAATATCATGATTATTATCCAGGGTTAGTACGATTAAAATCTTCTAACTCTACTGACTAATACCCAATGGGGGACAAAAAGACCTGGAGAGATAGAACAAGAACCAGATGAAAGATTCACAGTACGTAATTCTAAAAAAAGAGAATTTTAACGGATTTATCACAAGACTTTCAAAGCTGCACAAACTGGTAGCACCTGTATCCAGAGGATACAATAATTATTCATTTGAAGAAGTAAGCTCTGGCGGGGAAATTGCAGTTAAATATATTCCTACTATTCTGCCGCCAAAAAAATTCTTTATGCCTCAGCAAGAGACACTGCTTGAGTATGACATAAGCAAAGATCTGCATACTGAAGCGGTTGTAGAGTCTGAGGAAATGGTGCTCTTTGGTGTTCATACCTGCGACATTGCTGGCATCCAGTGTTTGAACATGGTATTCTCAGAACATCCAGAGGATTACAATTATCTTACCCGCAAGAAAAAAATAAAAATCATCGGGCTTGAGTGCAATGAATACTGCGATGAACATGCGGTTTGCTGCCTGATGAACACATATATGCCTGATGGCGGATATGATCTGCTTTTTACAGATCTGGGAGATTATTTCATCGTACATGTCAATACCAGGGCAGGAGAGGAGATCGTCAGAGCTGCCGATCTTTTTGAGAGTGCTGAGAACTCTCATCTGGAAGAGCTTGAAAAACTCAGGGAGAAGAAAAGGACTGTATTCAAGAAAGAACTCCCCATCGAATTGGGTTCTATCCCTGAGCTTTTTGACAGGTCGTTTGAGAGTAAGGTATGGAGCGACCTGGATGAGAGGTGTTTGGCCTGCGGTAACTGCACCATGGTATGCCCTACCTGTTACTGCTTCGATATGAGGGATGAGATCAACCTTGATCTCAGTACAGGAAAGCGGTACCGGGTGTGGGATTCATGCCAGCTTGAGCCGTTTGCAAGAATAGCAGGAGGGATGAATTTCCAGAAGACCCGAGCAGGAAGGCAGAGACACCGCTATTACCGCAAGTTCAGGTATCCGGTAAATAAGTTCTCAAGGTTCTTCTGCACAGGATGCGGCAGATGCAGCCGTGCATGTATAGCAGGAATAAGACTCAAGGAGACGCTTGAGGCCTTAATGGAATCAAGGGAGGTCAACGCTTAAGCTATGGAACGAGTGGTTTTAAAAGAATCTGCATATAATATTAAGAAAGGTAAGATCCTCAACATAAAACAGATGACAGAGAACGAAAAACTCTTTGAGATAGCACTGGAGGGGGAAAATCTCGGCCACCAGCCAGGACAGTTTGTCATGGTCTCTGTATTCGGTGCAGGTGAAGCGCCTATATCACTGTCCTCCTCCCCTACCAGTGATGGATCTTTTGAACTATGTGTAAGAGCCGCTGGAAAGGTAACAAATGCCCTGCATAGATTAGAGGCAGGAGCGGAGGTTGGAATCAGGGGACCGTTCGGAAAGGGGTTCCCTGTCAGAACATTTGAAGGAAACGACCTGCTAATTATTGCATGCGGACTGGGGCTTGCTCCCCTTCGATCTTTAATTAGATATGTCTTTGATAACCGCGGCGATTTCGGGAAGGTTCATATTCTCTTTGGCTGCAGAAGTCCGGGAAATATACTCTTCATTGATGAGCTAAAGGACTGGAATAAGCGCACGGATATATCCTTTGAGTGCACGGTAGATCAAGTCGATTGTGCCAGACCTGACTGGATAAGATATGTTGGGCTTATAACCACCCTTATCCCGCGCGTTCAGATTGAGCCAGAGAGAACTTTTGCTGTGGTAGTGGGGCCTCCTGTTGTGTACAAATATGTAATAAAGGAGCTTTTGTCCAGGAATATCCCGGAGCGCCAGATTCTGCTATCGCTTGAGAGGCATATGAAATGCGGCCTGGGTAAGTGCGGCCACTGCCAGATACAGGGTATATACTGCTGTCAGGACGGACCTGTTTTTAATTATGGTGAGATCAAGCACTTGAAGGAGGCGTTCTAATATGAAAAAACCAAAACCAAAGGTGGCATTCTTTGACTTTGCAAGTTGTGAGGGCTGCCAGTTGCAGGTTGCAAATACAGGGGAAACCCTCCTTGATGTACTGGATATAATCGATGTTGTTGAATTCAGGGAGGTAATATCGGAAAAATGGGACAGGGAGCTTGATATTGCCATTATAGAGGGGAGTATTACAGATCATCATGCTGAAGAGCGTATAAAACAGATCAGGGAGAGATCCAGAATATTGATCGCCTTCGGTTCCTGTGCAGCCATCGGCGGCGTGAACGGAATGAAGAACAACTTTGATCCTGATGAGATCGGGAAGTATGTATATGGTTCAGATTACCGCTTCTTCCCGACTGAAAAGGCCCGTGCAGTTCATCAGGTCGTAAAGGTTGATTATTCCGTGACCGGCTGTCCTGTATATATCCCCGAGTTCATAGAGGTACTGAAGGCTGTCCTTCAGGGTATTCCTTACTATGTGCCTGATTACGCCGTCTGCGTGGAGTGCAAATTGAATGAGAATGTCTGCATGTATGAGAAGCGGGTGGGCTGTCTGGGTCCTGTCACAAGGGCTGGATGCAACTCATGGTGTATAAATAACAGGAACATGTGCTACGGCTGCCGCGGTATTGTGAGCAACCCGAATGAGAAAGGGGCAAAGGACGCTCTCTCCAGATATAATATTCCGCTTGATCTTGTTTTAAAAAAGATAGATATGTACAACAAATGCAGGGAAATTAAAAATGAGTAGAGATATTAACATCAATGTAGATTATTTAACAAGGGTTGAGGGCCACGGCAACATAGTTATAAATGTAAAAGAGGGCAGGCTTGAGACCTGTCGTCTGGACATTGTGGAGGCTCCCCGTTTCTTTGAGGGTCTCCTGAGAGGCCGCTCTATCTTTGAAGCACAGCACATTACCAGCAGGATCTGCGGTATCTGTGCCTGTGCACATTCACTGGCTTCGATCCAGGCTTCTGAGGATGCCCTCTCTATCACACCTTCTGAACAGACAGTAAAACTCAGGAAGCTTCTCCTCCATTTTGAAACGCTTGACAGCCATTTACTGCATATATATCTTCTGGCATCACCTGACCTTCTGGGAGTTAAAAGTTTTATTCCGTTGATTGATACCCATAACCAGGTTGTGAGGCGTGCCTTGCGGCTTAAGAAGACCTGCAATGATATGTGCAGCATCCTTGCCGGGCGCCATGTGCACCCTATAACTGCAACAATAGGCGGATTTACCAAACTGCCGGGAAAAAAGGATCTGGACGCTATACTCAATATGCTGGAAGGCATGCGGCCGGATATTGAGGCTACAGTGGAATTCGTTTCTTCAATGAGATTTCCTGAATTTGAGCGGGATACAGAGTACGTTGCACTTGTCAGCGATGATAATGAGTATCCGCTCCTGGGGGGAGACCTGGGATCTACTGACGGTGTGAGGAAGGGTAAAAGAGAGTACAGAGATGTTACAAATGAATTTGTTGTCCCGCACTCTTCTGCAAAGCATACAAGACTGAGCCGCGAGTCCTATGCTGTGGGTTCACTTGCACGGCTTAATTTAAGCTTTGATAAACTTCATCCAGAAGCCAAAGAAATCGCCTCTGCCCTTGGATTAAAGCCAAAATGCATCAATCCTTATATGAATACTGCTGCACAACTGGTTGAGAGCGTGCACTGCCTTGAGGATGCCATCTCAACAGTAGAGGATCTGAAGAACAGTGGTATAGATTACGACGAAGAGATCGTGGTGGGGTTAAATGAACAATCGAGGATACCTGTAAAGGCAGGCAGCGGTGTAGGTGCGGTTGAGGCGCCCCGTGGTACTCTTTACCACAACTACGAGATAGATGAGAGGGGGATCATACTGCATGCCAACTGCATCATTCCTACAAATCAGAATCTTAATAATATAGAGAGAGACATGGAAAAGCTGGTTCCAGAAATCCTGGATAAAAGTGATGAAGAGATCACCCTGTACCTGGAAATGCTGGTAAGGGCGTATGATCCGTGCATATCATGCTCAACACATATTGTTAATGTTAAATTCATTAACCGGTGATCAGAAGAATGAGGAATATGAGCATCATAGGCATCGGAAATATGATCATGGGGGACGACGGCGTGGGAATACGTGCCGTCGAGAAGCTAAAGGAGATGGAACTCCCGGCAGGCGTTGAGGTCTTCGATGCCGGGACAGATGCTTTCTATGCCCTGGGGGCTATGGATGGAATGGACAAGACCATCATACTGGATGCCTGCCATGGGAATAACGCACCGGGTACGCTCTACAGGTTCACTTACGATCAACTGCAGGGGGAATTGAAACAGGCTCTCAGGCTTAGCATGCACGGCCTGAACCTGATAGATATCATGGCAGGGGCAAGAGAAGTATACAGGCTGCCCGATGAGATAGTGCTTCTTGGTGTTGAGCCCCAAATGCTCGAATGGGGCACAGAGCTGTCAGCGCCGGTAAGGGATGCTCTCCCAAAGCTGGTAGAGATGGTGCTGAGGGAACTTGAGTGAATGAGGCATGAGAAGAAACGCAAAGAACAAAGCCATAAAAGAGCAAGTCGTTTTTAAGGACAGATCAGAATCTAACTCAGAACAGATTAGACCAACACCAACAGAAATCAAAGCATGTTTTAAGAAAATTACGGCAGCCAGTACGCATGGTGTACCTGTGTTCTCTGGATGGGATAGGAAGTTGTGGCGAAAGCCGTATGGTGAGATAATCAAGTATCTCCAGGAGAGATTCAAGACTACACTTTCAGAGGTAGAATACTACCTTTGCGCGATGTACCTTGAAAAGGAGATACCAAAAGAGGCTCTGTATGTGCCTTTTAAGCAATCACCGCAGTACCAGGAAATGCTTAGTGAACTACCTCACGCTTGTGCTGTGAAGATTCCTGCTTCATAGACCGAACTTGCTTTAACATATGGAATACTGTTCAGGTATTTCAGGGACGCAAAAGTAGAGTAATATATCAGGATATTCATGTTGATAAAAAAAGGTGAAAAGATATTGAAAAATACTGATGTAATTTTGGTCAGATACGATGAACTCGCCCTGAAGAGCAAGAAAGTCAGGGCAAGGTACGAGCAAATACTGATAAAGAACATAAAGGCAATGCTCAATGCTGACGGCAGCTCATATTCTGACATAAGCCGGGAGATGGGAAGGATCTTCATCCATTCTGATGACCCGAATGCCCTGAAGAGCGCATCAAAGGTCTTTGGCGTTGTTTCAGCAAGCCATGCATATACCTGCGACCCAACACTTGAAGCTGCGGCAGAACTCAGTGCAGAAGTAGCAGATACCATCAGGGAAGACCAATCCTTTGCAATAAGAGCGCGCAGGGCCGGGAACCACAAGTTTACATCGCGTGATATAGCCATCGCCTGCGGAGATGCGGTATTTGAGAGGGTTAATAAGAATATCAGGGTAGACCTCGATAACCCTGATCTGGAGATCTTCGTAGAGCTGAGGCAGGATAAGGCATACGCCTTCACAGAGTCGATAAAGGGCGTCGGCGGGCTGCCGATGGGAACACAGGGAAAGATGGTAGCGCTTATATCAGGCGGCATAGATTCACCTGTGGCTGCCTGGCTGATGATGAAGCGGGGCTGTGAGATAATACCGCTGTATCTTAATAACTCTCCTTTTTCAGATAATACCACGCGTGAGAGGGCGATGCAGTGCATCGATGTGCTCCAGAGATGGGCGCCACAGAAAAAATTCACCATATATGAGGCGCCTCACGGCGATAATCTCCTGGCTTTCCTGAGCAACTGCGATAACAGGCTGAACTGCATATTATGCAGGCGGATGATGTACAGGATCGCGGGAGAGGTATTAAAGCTTGAGGGCGCGCACGGCATAATCACAGGTTCCTCACTTGGCCAGGTCGCATCCCAGACCTCACAGAACATGCTTGCATCGATGCATGGCATGGAGTACCCGATCTATCATCCTCTCATCGGGCTTGATAAACTTGAGATCACTGATATTGCAAGAAAGATAGGTACATTTGAGCCCTCAACCAGACCTGCAACCTGCTGCATGGCAGTACCGGAATACCCTTCTACTGCAGCAAAACCGCAGGAAGTGATCGATGCTGAGAAGCAAATAGATGTCCCTTCGCTTGTGGATTCGATGATGAGGGATATTAATAGATTCACCCGGTGAATCTAGAGACAAACCTTATGGCTAAAGAGAGCATCACAATTAGTGATAGTGATACCTATGGATATTTTCGAACTTGCATACAGGGCTCTTAATCTTACAGAACAGACAGGTGCAGATGAAGCAGAGATTTTCTGCGTCAGCGGCAGATCTATAATCGTTGATATCCATCGGGATAGTATCGATATGGCTAAAGAGAGCCTGGTCTCCGGTATTGGAATCAGGGCAATCGTTAACGGGGCCGTGGGTTTCGCAAGCACCAATGATCCATTGCGTGTGGAAGAGGCATCTGTTCTTGCCGTAAAGTCAGCAAGAGTTAGAAGCGGTGATCCGCAGTGGTCGGGGCTTCCCAAAAAAGATAAGCCTGCGGTTGTTAGAGATATCTTTGATAAGAGGATCGCAGACATTGAGATCGAGTCGTGTATTGATTATACTGCCCTGATGATTAAAGGGGCAATGGCAATACCCTTTGTTGTGCCGACATCAGGGCACTTCTTATGCTCCAGCTCAACTTCACTTATCCTTAACTCGCATGGCGTGGAGGTGAAAGACCAGGATACTGCTATCAGTGCTTCTATCGATACAATCACAAAGGATTCGGATCTATCGACTGCCTCAGAGTTTGATATATCAAGGAAACTGGATATTGATTTCTATAAGATAGGAGAAAAGGCAGCTCTTCTTGCTTCAAGATCCAGAGACGGTATTCGTGCACAGACACAGGATACAGCCGTACTTCTTGAGCCTGTGGCTTTTGCCGATATCCTTGAGAATACACTGCTGGCATCGCTAAACTCTGATAATGTACAGAAAGGGCGCTCATCCCTCATTGGAAAAATGGGTAAGAAGATCGCTGCAGATGATCTATCCTTGATCGATGACGGTACGCTTCCCGCAGGCATAGGGACAGCATCATCAGATGATGAGGGAACGCCATCAAAAAGAATCGAGGTCGTGAAGAATGGTATGCTTCAGTCCTTCCTTTACGATTGCTATACAGCAGGAAAGGAGAAAAGAGAAAGCACGGGTAATGCGATGAGGGCATCTTTTACTTCCACACCCTCAATAAGCATTCGAAATCTGATAGTACAACACCCATCATCCGATATTGTTGCAGAGACCCGGGATGGCGTGATTGTCAATACAGTGATAGGAGCTCACACTGCAAATCCTATCTCAGGCGACTTCTCAGTGGAAGCGCGGAACTCATTTTTAATTAAGAACGGAGAGATCGCCTCGCCTATCAAATCGATGATGATATCAGGCAATATCTTTGATATCCTTCAGGGTATAGATGGCGCAGGCAAGGATGTAAGGAGAATCGGGAATGTGATTACCCCGACGATCAGGGTATCGAAAATGAGTGTTGTAGGTTGAACCTCTCCACGCCTGAAAAAGCCGCTAACCTCTTATAAACTCCTCAAGCTGTGCTCTCGCATCGCCCTCACGCATCTGTTCAGGCGGATGCTTCATGAAATATGCTGATGCATGTGGTATGGGTCCGCCTATGCCTCTATCCAGTGCTATCTTTGCGATACGGATAGCGTCCACAACAACGCCTGCGCTGTTTGGACTGTCCTCTACCGAGAGTTTCAGGTCTATATAGGCCGGGACATCGCCAAAGAGCTTGAAATCGATCTTGAGATAGCATACCTTGTTATCGCTTAAGCAATCAATGCATCCATTGGGACCTGCATAGACATATGCCTCATAAGGTATCTGCGATGCAACTGATTCGGTTTTAGAGATTTTTTTGGATGACAGCCTCGATTGGTCTGTCATATTTCTAAAATCGGTATTACCGCCTATGTTTAATTGATATGTGCTATCTATTTTTGCACCCCGATCGACGATCATCTGGGTTAAAGTGCGGTGAACGATCGTTGCTCCAACAAGGCTTTTTATATCATCTCCGATCACAGGCAGTCCTGCATCCCTGAATCTCTCTGCCCACTGGCTGTCGGATGCAATAAAGACCGGGATGCAGTTTATAAATGCACATCCTGCCTCAATGGCCTGCTCTGAATACCATCTCACCGCTTCATCAGAGCCCACAGGCAGGTAGTTTATTAATACGTCTGCTTTTGATCCTCTTAAGATCGTGGCCACATCTACTGGTTTTTGCATATCATTTACCTGGAAATGATCCTGCATATGGGGAGCCACACCATCAAGAACCTGTCCTTTCATCACTTCAACTCCCATCTCAGGAACATCCGAGAACTTCTTTGTACAATTCGGCTCTGAAAAAATAGCTCTGGATAGATCAGCTCCCACCTTTCTCCTGTCGATATCAAACGCAGCCACGGGTTCTATATCCGAGACCAGATAGCCGCCTACGGAGTTATGCATTAATCCCGGGACAAGGTCATCAGATTTTTTAATTCCTTTATAGTACTCAAGCCCCTGAACCAGTGATGAGGCACAATTACCAACACCTGCAATCGCAATACGAATTTTAGCCATTTATTTTCCTTCTAATACCCCTTTATTATTAATCTTTATGTAATTTAAAATTTGTTATTTAAGAACCTTTCTGACAAATGCAATCCTCTGGAAAACAGTAATAAAGGATATGACAGCTACCAGCAGGATCGCCCAGTTAACCATATTCAGAAAAGCACCGATTATGATTATCATCATTCTTACTCCTCTCTCGCCAATACCTACTGCCGCACTTGCACCTGCAGCCTCAGCCCGTGCCCTTGTGTAACTGACCATTAACGACCCGATTATCGCCATAGCACCAACAGACCATCCTGGAAAAGGAGGAACAGTTGTCAGACCTCCGTACATTGCTCCCAGTATAACTGCAGTATCAGCAAACCTGTCACAAACAGAATCCAGAAAACCTCCAAAGCGTGTTATCCTGTTGTTCTCCCGTGCTACAGCCCCATCAAGGATATCAAAAAATCCGCTCAAGAGAAGAAGGATCCCGGCTATAAAGACCTCCTTCTTCGCAAAGAAGACAGCGGATATAAGACTTATTAATAGGCCGAAGATCGTTAAAGTGTTCGGGTTTACAGCAATAAACATTTTTGCCAGGGGTCTTAATGCGTCCCTGATAAACTGTCTTTTCCGCTCAAGCATTATTTTTTTAATTGCCCTGATGGATAATTAATATTGCTTCTGGCTATTTTACAACGTGGGGTCAAGGGGTAGAGAAAGCCCACCTGCTTCAGCGATGGGATGAATCGTACCCCCTTGATATTATTAGTGTCATATGCTCACTCAAAAAACGTTTGTGACAGCGGATTATGGGGTGAGCACAAAATATATGTTTTTAAAGCATATTAACGTTTGCGACAACGGTATGATATGTCTGCAAGAAATGCGGCAATATCATGGATAGAGACCATAATTCAAGCAACTGTATATTGAATGAAGGTCTAAAACAAATAGGTACGGTGCGTACCGAATCAAGGGTTGCGCCCCTTGATACGTGTCTATGCGTCACGGCGAGCATGACGCCGATGAACGCAGATAGGAGGAGCCGTCGGATACCTGGAAAAAGGTTGCTAAGGGCTCGATGGACAGTCTCAGAATTATACAACCGCATATAAGCGCAGATTAATCCTCACTCCCGAACAGCAATTAGTGTGTAAAAATTATAAACCTTTTATCCGCGTTTATCTGCGGTTAAATTATCTATAAAACCCTGGTAACTTTTTATTCCTATCTGATTCCTCTAATCTGCGTTCATTTGCGGTTCATTTTTATGATCACCTTGGAATCTGATTATAAAAATCTCGGCTATAAACTATTGTAAAAGGATTTACTGGATGGGTTCACCCTGACAGAAAGATATTTATAATAGTATAGAGTTAAATTCAAATCGAGTTAAATAAGGATTGTATGAATTACATTGATTTATTTGCTGGTGCTGGTGGACTTTCAGAAGGATTTGTTAGTTCTGGATTTACACCTACTGCCCATCTGGAAATGGATGGCCATGCGTGCAATACGTTAAGAACAAGAATAGCCTATCATAAATTAAAAGCAAATAAGCAACTTGATATTTATTACAATTATTTGCAAGGAAAGTATGTAAATTATTATATTTATCCTGATTTTGAACAGATTCGTTTTTTATCTATTCGTGAAGCTGCAAGAATCCAGTCATTTCCTGATGATTACTATTTTGAAGGTGGTAGAAGTGCTGCATTTCGACAAAAAGAATAACGCAGTACCTCCATTGATAGCAGTAGTAGCTTAAAAACTATACTAAAATGAATGAAGAAGTTTTAAATAATAAAATCGAGGAACTAAAATGAATAAAGAAGATTTTATTAATAAAATCGAGGAACTAAAATCATATGCAGTTTTATATGAAAATGGAATTAAATCAAATGTGATTGAGAAATGTTCATTTATTGTTGAAGTTGGAGCATTAACGATTGGAACCGATGACACAGGAAAAGTAATTACCCAGAATACAAATACTCCAACTCAATTTTCTCAAGAAGCTGTTGATGAAATTATGAATATCTGTTTTAAAAATGGGAATGGTGAAAAAGTGCTTCCGAAGGTTTATGGTAGAAATGAATGGTATAGGAGTAGGTTAGACATGGTTAATGAAAGTTTAGAATTATTAGAGCAAATGAAATCTTAAACTATGTTTAACGGTATATACGAGCAGCTAATAAACAAACTAGTTGAATCAAAATTAAAAACGGTAGATAGAGAGCAATTCTTTATTAAGAAATCTCCAATAGAAAAATCAGAGGCATCTAAATTACTCAGCCAATATTTGAGTGAAGTAATATACTGTGCTTTTGGTTTGATTACAGATGAAAACAGCATTGAACAGCAAATAGAAGTTTCAAACAAAATTATACTACTTTTAAAAGATGAGTTAAAGAATATAGATTTTGAAGATGATTTGATCGCCGTGAATGGAACCATATTAAATGCTATTTTTTCAAAATTGGATTCAAGTGTGGTAAATTATGAAGATCACTTGAAAAAAATTACACCATTTACACGGCTTACTCAAAGCGAATTATTTACAGGTTCAAACATTGGTATTTCACTAGAAAGCGAATTGAAGAAAGAAATCCTTTCATCAGATAAAATTTATTTTTTAGTCTCATTCATAAAATGGTCTGGTATAAGGATTTTTGAAAACGAATTGAGAGAGTTTACCCAAAAGGGAAACAAATTGAAAGTCATAACAACTTCATATATGGGAGCAACCGATTTGAAAGCTGTGGAGTTTCTATCAGGATTGGCAAACACTGAAGTGAAAATCTCTTACAACACAGAAAATGAAAGGTTGCACGCTAAGTCTTATCTATTCTTTAGAAATACAGGATTTCATACTGGTTATATTGGCTCCTCGAATATTTCAAGAAGCGCTTTAACGAGTGGTTTAGAATGGAATTTAAAAATAACTACAAAAGAAGTTGGACACATTATTGATAAATTTGCTAAAACTTTTGAAACATATTGGCAGGATAACGAATTTGAAACTTATATTAAAGAAGAGCATATTGAAAAACTACGTACATCTTTAAAAAAAGAAGGAAAAAATGAAAGAACTGAAGCAACACTCTATTTTGAAATAAAACCATTTCCTTTTCAACAAGAAATACTTGAAAAATTAGAAGTAGAAAGAACAGTTCATAATAGAAATAAAAATCTTGTAGTAGCTGCAACAGGAACAGGTAAGACCATTATTTCAGCCTTTGATTTCAAAAATTATCTAAAGAAAAATCCAAATGCAAAATTTCTTTTTGTTGCTCATAGAAAGGAAATCTTGGATCAAGCAAGAGCAACATTTGCGGGTGTATTAAGAGATAATAATTTTGGTGAATTATGGGTAGACGGAGTAGAGCCAAGTAATTATGAAGCTGTATTTGCGTCTGTTATGACTTTAAATAATCGAATAGGTAATTTACAACTAACAGAAAACTATTATGATTTTATTATTATTGATGAAGTTCATCATATAGCAGCAAATAGCTATAGACCCATTTTAGATAAATTTAAACCAAAAATATTATTGGGACTAACCGCAACTCCTGAAAGAATGGATGGTGCAAATATTTTAGATGATTTTTGTAATACTATTGCTGCTGAAATTAGATTACCGGAAGCATTGAATAGAAAACTTCTTTGTCCATTTCAATACTTTGGTATTAGTGATAGTGTTGATTTATCAAATGCAACTTGGCAAAATGGTAGATATTTACCAAGCGAACTAACAAGGCTTTATACACAAAACTATATAAGAGTTAGTGAGATAATTCAGAAATGCAAAAGCTATTTTAGAGACTTTGAAGATGTTAGAGCTATTGGATATTGTGTAACAAAAGAACACGCATCTTACATGGCTGAAAAGTTCGTCTTAGCTGGTTTAAAGGCTGACTTTATTGTTAGTGGTAGGGATGGGTTAAGGGATAGCATTAAATCGAAATTTGAAAAAAAAGAAATCAATTATTTATTTGTTGTTGATATTTTCAATGAAGGTGTTGATATCCCTGAAATAGATACGATACTGTTTTTAAGACCAACTGAAAGTTTAACTGTTTTCCTGCAACAATTAGGAAGAGGGCTAAGATTAGCAGAGGATAAAGAATGTTTAACTGTACTAGATTTTGTTGGAAACGCAAGACCTGAGTATGATTTCGAAGGTAAATTTCGAGCACTGATCGGAAAAACAAATTCTTCTACTAAAGATGAATTAGAAAGAGATTTCCCTCATTTGCCGTTAGGCTGTTCAATCGTTTTAGAAAAAAAAGCCAAAGAGTATATCCTTGATAACATTAAGAATGCCACGCAACTAAACACAAATCAGCTAGTCAATAAAATTGTCAATTTTAGACAACAGACTACACTACCCTTAGCATTGAAAAACTTCTGTAATTTTTACCAAATTCCTATTCAAGCAATTTACAAACGAGGTACTTGGAGCAGGTTGTGTCAATTAGCAAAGCAGAGAGCTGATTTTCCTAATATTAATGAAAAAGAAGTTCAGCGAACCATTTTGAAAAAATGGATTCAATGTAATTCATACAGTTATTTAAAGTTCATATTGGAACTCACAAAAAATAATTTTTCTATTCCATCAACAATAAATGAAAATGAAAAACTAATGTTGGTTATGTTACATTACGATTTTTGGCAAACTGCGGCAAATTTTGATAGTATAGAAAAGAGTATAAAAAAAATTGGCGATAATCAAATTTTAACACAAGAAATAATAGAGACTTTAGAGTTTTTGATTGATAGAATATCTCATATAGAACTTGATATTGATCTACCTTACTCACAACCTTTAAAATTACATAGCCGCTATACAAGAGAGCAAATTTTGGCAGCATTCGGTGATAGCACTTTTCAAAAACAATCAAACAACAGAGAGGGAATTGTTAATTTGGAATCAAAGAATACAGAATTACTTTTAGTTACATTAGAAAAAACAGAGGAAAACTATTCACCAACAACTATGTACAACGATTATGCAGTTAGCGAAAAAATATTTCATTGGCAATCTCAAAATTCAGCAAAACCTGAAATTGGTAAAGGTTTGTCCTATATTACCCATAAAGAAAATGGCAAATCAATTCTACTTTTTGTAAGAGAGAAAAAAGCAGATGAGTTTGGAAACACTATGTCTTATGTTTTTTTGGGGTCTGTAAACTACATAGAACACTATGGCTCAAAGCCTATGAGCATTAAATGGAGTCTACAAGTACCAATCCCTCCTTACATCTGGAAAGAAACTGCCAAAATGGCTTTAGGCTAATCAAATATGAGCCGAGCTTGAAAAGACAAATCGTTTGAACAGGTCTATTATACAAGCGATTTTTGCAAAAGTAAAACCAGATGTTTCTATACCAAAATATCTTTTAAAAAGTCTAACTATATTGCTGTCAACTATTCACTCCTTTTTATTAAATGCTATGGATAACACAGCCCCTGCTACATAATCTCCCACCCCTGGCAGCTTAATAAGTTCATCCCTTGTTTGAGGGACCTTTCCGTTGTATTTTTCCTGTATCTGCCGCGCCACTGAAATAATTGAAGGAACACGCCATCTCAATCCAAGAGGATAAAGGATTTCTTCAATGTCTTTTTTATCAGCTTTTGAGATTGAATATGAGTCAGGATATTTTTTAAAGAAATCAATATAAACATTTTTAACCTGATCTGCATTGGTACGCCGGAGCATAATCTCTGCTATCAAGAGTCTGAAAGGGTCATCAGTTTTTCGCCATGGATAATCTCTTTTCTTGTTTTCAAACCAGTTTAAAAGACAATTTCTAAATTTGTAAATTTCTTCCTCAGAAGGTATATTTTTGAAATAATCAATATTAACTTGCATTATGGGTTCCATATATCGTTTCACTTATAACCCGATAAACGTTTCTAATAATTTTCAATAAATTATTGAAACAGATAATTTATTATGTTCAAATATATACAAACATTATGTAAGCACAGTGAATGCCTGCATTCACAACAGTTCGTGCATCCTGTACGATCCTTGAAGCCCTGTTCTGTCCTTCCTAGCAAGAGCAGATGCGATTAGGATGAGAACAGAAGAGGCACCGCACAGAGCGAAGCGGCGCGCTGTGGCAGTCACTACAAAAGTTTAATAATGAAAGTTCACATAAAAAGAAAGTATGAATGTAGATATTTCCGAAGATGTCGCTCCGGTAATAAAGGATTCAATTTACAGGGAAATTATACTCCTGGAATCAAAAATCAATCTGGCGAGAAGCGAAATAAAACAGTTTGAAGAAAAGTATCATCTAACATCTTCTGAATTCCAGAAAAAGTTCGATAATGGGGAGCTTGAAGATTCACAGGATTATTTTGAGTGGTGGGGGCTGATAAAAGGTCTTAAGACGCTGGAAAAAAGCCTGAAAAAGGCAAAAGCGGTGATTACTTATTGGTAGTCGCTGATTATTTTAAAACAATTGAGAAACATTCGATAAAAAATCTTTATTTGTACATGCGCCAATCAGCGAGCGCCCTCCTCGCTTTCGGGCGCGCCGCCAGATGCGCAGAACAAGCCCGCATCCCATGATGGAGACGGCGTGCCCGGTGTCGGTGAGGTTGGGCGACCCTGCGAACTGTGCAGTGTCACGTTTTTCCACTCGCAATAGGCTCGAAGCTGAACACGTAGAGACCATGCGCAGGACAACCTATAAAACTCTGTGATTTTTCAAACCAGAAGATAATAAAAAGTCTCAGAAGCACAATAGAAAGAATTGGCAGATGGTCTACCCATCCTGATAAAGTTTTTATATACGTTAATCCCATTATTAAATGAGTGTTTAATATGGTATCTCCATTAGCAATAATAATTGTTTCAGTATTAATCATAATAATACTTATGCAGGCGATCAAGGTCGTGAGAGAATATGAGCGTGTTGTGATCTTCAGGATGGGAAGATTACTCGGGGCAAAGGGGCCGGGGCTGTTCTTTATAATCCCTATTATAGACAGCATCGTAAAGACGGACTTGAGGATAGTTACAATCGATGTACCGAAGCAGACCATAATCACAAGGGATAATGTAAGCGTTGATGTTGATGCGGTCATTTATTATCGTGTTATCAAACCCACAGATGCAGTTACAAAGGTTGAGAGCTACCAGATAGCTACAAGCCTGCTTGCCCAGACAACGCTCAGGGATATCCTGGGACAGATTGATCTGGATGACCTTCTCTCAAAGCGGGAAGAACTGAACAAGAGGCTACAGGAGGTACTGGATGTGGCAACCGATCCATGGGGGATAAAGATAAGTGCGGTCACAATCCGTGATGTAAGCCTTCCAGAATCAATGCTTCGCGCCATAGCCAGGCAGGCAGAGGCAGAGAGGGAGCGCAGATCGAGGATCATACTTGCGGATGGAGAATTCCAGGCCAGTAAGAAGATGACAGAAGCTGCTGAATTATATCAGAAGGTGCCTATTTCCATAAGGCTCAGGGAGCTTCAAACTCTTGCTGAGATTGCAAGGGAGAAGAATTTGATAGTTGTCACTACAGGCGGGCCAGGTGGTGATGTGGGCGCTATCGCAGGTATGACAGGGGCTTTCACAAAAGCCGAGAGGAAATGAGATTTTTTCTTGCTTTTTTATTTTTTTTGTTTCTCACGCAAAGTGCAGGCGCACAGGTTCTGGTAGTTGAGTTAAATAATGCCATAACCCCTGCCAGTGATGATATCGTGGCTGAAGCTCTTATAAGTGCACAGCTTGAGGATGCACAGGCATTGATAATAATCCTGAATACTCCGGGGGGGAGGCTTGAGGAGACACAGAGAATTATTGAGCATATCGAAAACTCACCTGTACCGGTAATCGGATATGTGTATCCCAGTGGTGCCACGGCATGGTCTGCTGGGACTTTCATACTTCTTGCCACAGACATAGCAGCCATGGCCCCGAACACGATAATCGGCTCTGCCCAGCCTGTGGAGATAACCCCTGAGGGCATGAGGCCGGTACAGGATGATAAGATCATAAATGCGGTCGTTGCTCTGGCCGAGGAGAGGGCAAGGCGGCATGGAAGGAATGTAAGCGCTGCAAGGGAGTTTATTACAGAGAATCTGAACTTAAATGCAGAGGAGGCAAAGGATGCGAATGTAATAGAGGTTGTTTCTCCAGGCATAGAGGAGCTATTAATAGAAGTGGATGGAATGATGGCAAAAGGTAGAGTGCTCAATACCTCTGGAGCTGGCATCACATATTTTTCCCCGTCGCTCAGGCTGTTGCTTCTTGATCTGCTCTCAAATCCTATACTTGCATCCCTTCTGCTGCTTGTTGGCATATACTCTCTTGTATTCGGGCTTACCAGCCCTGGATACGGAGCTGAGATATTCGGGGTTATTTCAATAAGCCTCGGGCTTATAGGACTTGGATTCTCAGTAAATATAGCAGCCATATTCCTTATCATACTCGGTATGGCGCTTTTGATACTCGAACTGTACACCCCTGAATTCGGGCTTATCGGCTTTGCAGGAATAGCATGCATTGTTCTTGGGAGTGTATTGCTTGTACCCATAGGATACCCGGGACTGTACTCTCCAGAATTCCAGAGAACATTGCTTATAAGCCTGCTTGCACCTGCTGCTGTTATCGGGGTTTTTCTCACCTTTGCGATTTATAAAATGCTTAAAATAAGAGCGAAAAAACCGGAGGTAGGGGATATCATTGGAGATACAGCCGAGACCATAGATCCGCTAATCCCCGGGACAACAGGGTATGTGAGATACCAGGGAGAGTACTGGCTTGCAAGATCGCATGAGGATGAGAGGATTGAGCCCGGAACAAAGGTTGTTATAGTAGGAAAGGACGGGGTGGTGCTTATCGTCAGGCCGGTGCCTCAGTCTATAACCTCATCCATATGAGCAACAGCAGGATCCCGGAATAGATCAACGCACCGGATACGAAAAATTTTGGTTCACTCTTCTCTGCCCCGGGAACCTCATCCTTGATAATATTGAACAGCACAGAGCCTGCTACGAAGGCCAGTAATATGGCTGCCTCAGACTGTCTCTCTGGAAACAGGATAGATAAGGCCCAGCCTATCATAGGCATTGCACTGAGTATATACCTGCCGTATCTTTCGAACATGATGCGGTAGTGTATCTCCATCGTCCTGTCTGCAACAAAGAAATGAAGAATAAGGGCTATAGAGAACAGCACTGCCTCCAGTAAGCCGATCTCGACCTCAAATCGGAGGGAATATGCTATCAGCAGACTCAGGAGGGCAAGGACGCTAAGATGGATAGCGAATACACTTCTGGAGGCTGGTATAGAACCCATGGGCTGTCCTGTCCTTGCTGAGATCTTACGGTGTGAATGTATTGCAGCATGTTCTGATATGAAGAATACGAGAAAGCCAGCGAACGCAACTCCGAAGATTGCGACATCTGAGAAGGCTGTTAGTCCAGGATAACCGCTCAGAATGATGTTGAGATGCTCCCCGGCCCTCTGTACCCTGGGCAAAAGTTCAAGGAACACGTAGGCGATAGCAACACCGCCTGAGAAAGAGACCACTGCATTCCTGTACCGTCTTGAGAACCCGTATAACCTGGGAGCTATAAGATGTACTGCTGAAAAGATCAGAGCTATGATGAATGCTGTGAGTATTATTTGCCATTGCATGAATAACTCATGTCACGATCTCAGAGAGTCTATCCTGCTCAATAGCCCTTCGTATCTCCACCGCCACGCGCCGCCCTGTGCTCATGGGTGTACGCCAGAGCATATTGCCGTACGGATGCCCTGCCGATATATGCACATTGGTACCTCCGCCCACGCGCGGGGCCACATCATAGACATAGAAATTCAGGTCTTTATCCACGCAGGTCTGAAGGCAGAAAGGCCCTATGATCCCGGGCTCGTAGTATCTCCGGGTTGCCTCTACGTACTTTTCAGCAAGCTCGAACACATCCTCTAATAAGGACTCACGCAGCGTAGCAGAGTTGTGGCCGCACACCGTGTACTCAGGTGTGATCTGCCGCTCATTCAGGGTCATCTGCTGCGGCGCAGGTAACCGCACATGACCATCAAGGCTTGTCTCAAATCTCCAGTCTATGCCGAGAAGCTCGATCTTGCTCATCTCATCCTCTATCGGCGAATAGAACAGGTCAAGATTGAACACAGGCCCTATTATATACCGCTCGATCCTTGCACTTGCGAGGGCCTCATGTGTGATTACCCCCTGTTTCAGGAACGCCTCTGATTTTTGCCTGAACTCGTCGTATGAAGAGGCAGTGAAAAAACCGCGCTCAAGTTTCTTTACTGCATGGGGAAGTTTTACCATCACAAGGCTGTCTATATCCTCAGGCCGTTCGATTTTCTCAGGATACGGAAGACCTGCTCTCTCAAGCAGCCAGTAGTAATCTTTCTCTATGCCCCGCTCCTCGCTCCGCAGCATGTTGCGGCTTGCGAACATCGGGACTCTGAAGTCGTTTTCGATTGCATCTATACTGCAGTAAGATGTGAATGAGCGGTTTGGGATAAAGATCGTATTCCTATCCCTGAGTCTCTTCTGGTTCTCAGGCTTGAGTATCTCATTGAACCTATTATAAACATCAGTGCTGTCAACAACACCGCGGATGATTTTTCCACTCTGTCTCTTTGCCCTGAAATACTCAGTATATGTCCTCTCCCGTCCCCTCTCGCATACAGCGTATGTCCTGAATCCCTCCTCTACAGCACCGTCGCATACATCGAGTGCAGAGTGGGATGCCAGCACGCCGATGGTGATATTGCCAGGATCATATTCAGATAGTACTTCTATTATCTCCTTTCTCTCAATCATGCTCAATTGTAGGTTTTATACATCTAAAATGTTCCGATACTTATGATAACATCCGCTAATTCAACATACATTTCCTGGAATGAAAAACACTATGGCATAGAACACGGATGCACACGGATCAGACGGATGTACACGGATCGAAATTATCCGTGCCAATCCGTGTCATCCGTGCAATCCGTGTTCCACCCCATTCTACTGTAGCTAAAGCAGGCGCTGTGCCCTCATTTTCCGCCAAATAACGCTGAATCTAATTCTGGATCGATAGTCCAGTCAATCGCCTTGAAGAACGCCTCGATATAATCTGCCCTCTTTGTACCATAATCTATCATGAACGCATGCTCAAAGACATCCATGATCAGAATAGGGCTTGCTCCAGAGAGATGACCCCCATCATGTTCATTGATCCAGACATTAAGGAGCCGTCCGGCCGCAGTATCATAGTACAGTATTGCCCATCCTATACCCCGCATCATTCCTGTTGCCTTGAAGTCCTTTTCCCAGTTCTCGTATGACCCGAAATCTTTTACGATCTTTCTGTATAGATTTGTATTTTTATCTATTTCTTTACCGCCTCTGGTCATCTTCCCGAAATAATACTCGTGCAGTCTCATCCCGTTCCATTCCCAGCCAAACCTGCGTTTTAACTCCGCGTACTGCGGTGTTCCTGCCTTCCCTTCTTTTTCAAGTTTGCCCAGCTCGTCGATCAGTTTATTTGTGTTCGTTACATAGCCCTGGTATAACGTAAAATGATTCTTGAGTAACCGATCGCTTAACCCTTCTATTCCCAGTAGATGCTCAAAATTCTTTGCTTCGTATGCCATAATCTAACACCTCTTATATAGATTCAAGCCTTTTGTATTTAATAATTTTGTAATCAGTATAACTTTGCTAACGCTCACTAAAAATCAATGGTAACTTATTTCGTGCCATTGTAAGGGGTAGAGGAGACCCCATCCGGGGGGGGTGGAATCGTACCCCTTGCATTAGTATATGCAGGATTAACGAACCTGCGATCGTATTCGTAATCAATAGAGGAGAATTTTTGCAGCAGATACCATCTGGTTCTGCTCTGGAATTCTCGAAA
>DYGR01000087.1 GCA_020724545.1 Candidatus Methanoperedens nitratireducens | reverse complement strand
CTTATCTGCATTCACCCGTGTTCATCTGCTGTCCCATTCTCTCGCTATACAAATATGTATTGAATTATTGGATGGTCTCTCACAGGAAGAATATATTTGATAGATAAGTGCCAGGATCAAAACTCAGAATTCATTCGAATTCTGGTGGATCAATCCAGGCTCTTTACCTCTATATCCTTGGCCAGCCTGGGTATTACATTGTGAAAAGCGCCAATGAATAACACCCCGGTTTCATCGTCTTTCAGAGAACTATCAATAACCTTTGCGATATAAGCATCGCGCTCCTGCATCAGTTCATCTTTTATCTGATCGTATCTGCGTGCAGCATCTACTTTTTCTTCCGGCGTCCTGGCAGTTACAATAGCTTTTATATGCCCGTATTCTTTCCTTAGCAGTTCCGGGCTTTCGGTTGCCTCAACTGCTGCCCCTCTTTCAATCAATTTCCTGACTATCTGGTAGTTCCTGCTTCCCTTATCTGCTGTTTCCCTGACAATTCTCAATCCCAATTCGCCGCCGCATGGAAGACCGTCCTGATATATCCTTGTCCTGCTGTAATCCAGATCTAGACCGTCTATTTCTTTCTCCAGGTCATCCCAGAACTTTTCTATCTTTCTCTGGTTCTCAAGCCATTTTTCTCTACCTATCTTTGTCATACCCTCTTTTATCAGACCTTCACCCATGGAACCCATGTCTGCTGAGGTATGGACAATCCTTATCAAAATTAGCTTTCTCATGGTTTTAGAATCTCATGCATCCTTCTGTATGTATTTATAGCCGTTTCAAAATGCTTTTGGTTAATCGTAAAATCAGGTTTTCCGAGATCGCCTGTATTCTCGATATATTCCTTAATCGCAAATATGGCGGCTTCCCGGCATATGGATGCTACATCAGCGCCTGTCAATCCCGGCATCTGCTTTATCAGCGTCCCGATATCAATATCTTTACTGAGGGGTCTTTGCCTGTTATGGACTTTGAATATCTCCAGTAGCTCTTGCTCACCAGGAGGCGGTACTTCGATCAGCAGATCAAACCTCCCGGGGCGCAAAAGGGCAGGATCGATCATATCAGGGCGGTTTGTGGCTGCCAGGACAGTAACCCCTTTGAGTTCTTCTATGCCGTCCATTTCAGTTAGCAACTGGCTGACCGTGCGCTCTGTAACCTGTGTATCAGCCATCTTTCCGCGCCTTGGAGCTATGGCATCCATCTCATCGAAAAAAATTATACATGGAGCAGCCTGTCTTGCTTTTTTAAAAATCTCCCGGATCCCGCTCTCTGACTCACCTACCCATTTTGATAAAAGTTCAGGACCTTTTACTGATATAAAATTGGCATCGCTCTCACTTGCAACTGCTTTTGCGATCATGGTCTTACCTGTACCGGGAGGCCCGTACAGTAATATTCCCCTGGGTGCCCTGGTACGGGCATAATTAAAAAGAGAAGCATATTTGAGGGGCCATTCAATTGTTTTTATAAGTTCCTGTTTAATACTTTCCAGTCCCCCAACATCCTCCCATGATACATCCGGCACCTCTACAAAAACCTCCCTTGTGGTAGAGGGAATAATCTCAGAAAGAGCTGCAATAAAATCATCCATTGATACCTTAATATTTAAGATTATTTCAGGAGAGATCTGCTCTGTATCGAGATCTATTCTCGGCATTATTTTGCGTATTGCGTTCATTGCCGCTTCCCGGCAGAGGGCAGCAAGATCTGCACCAACATAGCCATGGGTTGTATCAGCCATATGTGAAATGTCTACATTTTCATCAAGCGGCATTCCCCTCGTATGTATATTCAATATATCAAGCCTGCTGTTCCTGTCCGGAATACTTATACTGATTTCACGATCAAACCTTCCAGGCCGTCGCAGAGCAGGATCAAGGGCATTTGGAATATTGGTTGCTCCGATCACCACAACCTGCCCCCTGGATTTCAGGCCGTCCATCAATGCCAGTAACTGTCCAACCACCCTTTTTTCAACATCTCCCAGTATCTTCTCTCTCTTTGGAGCTATCACATCTATCTCATCAATAAAAAGAATGCTGGGAGCATTAGTGCTGGCATGGGCGAAGACTTCCCGCAGTTTCCCTTCGCTTTCCCCGTAGAACTTGTGCATGATCTCAGGGCCGTTAACGTGCATGAAGAAAGCCGATGTTTCATTCGCCACTGCCCTGGCTATCAGGGTTTTTCCTGTGCCTGGCGGCCCGTAGAGCAGTATTCCCTTTGGCGGATCGACACCCACTCGTTCAAACAACTCAGGATATTTCAGGGGAAGCTCGATCATCTCCCGTATTTTTTTGATCTCTTTACTCAGTCCACCCACATCTTCGTAGGAGATCTTATTTACTGACTTTACTATACCTTCTGCTTTTGTGAGCTTAATACTGGTTTTAGGATGCACAAGTACAGTACCTTCAGGACGTGTATCAGTAACTGTATATTCATGATAGCGTGTTCCAAAAAAGGATATCCGCACCACGTCACCTTTTACAACCGGAAGGCCTTCCAGTAATTTACCCATATACCTGATATCACGTCGAGTTGCCTGATTAGATGAAAGCTCAATTAACGATGCAGTAGCAGCACTTGTTTTCTTTACCTTCACCTTTTCATCCACACCTACCTTGGCATTTCCTCTTATGATGCCATCGATCTGAATGATGCTTTTGCCGCGGTCCCCTGAGAACGTCGGCATTAACTTAGCAACAGTAGTTCTTTTACCAGTGATCTCAACTATATCCCCAACATCTGCAGAGAGCAGCTTCATATCATCGGGATCGATTCTGGCCAATCCTCTTCCAACATCTCTTGAGAAGGCTTCGGTAACCCTCAATGTTAAGTATTCTGACATGATAGATATCCTAGCTTATTAAGCAACCAAACCTATTTAAGTATGTTGTGGTCTAACCTAGGTACTTCTGAGGACACGATGCACTTAATCATAACAGAGAAACATGATACTGCAAAAAGAATAGCGGCTATATTAGCTGAAAATAAGCCGACTAAAGAGAGAATTAGTGGAGTTGATACATATAGGTTCGATGGTAGAACGGTCATTGGTCTTTCAGGGCATATCGTAGAAGTGGATTTTCCAAAGCACTATAATAACTGGCAGAAAACAGATCTAAAAGACCTTATCTATGCAGATGTCCTGACAACGCCAACGCAGGCGAATATTGTTACTGCACTTCGAAAACTCGGTAAAGAGGCAGAGCACCTTACCATAGCCACGGACTACGACCGCGAGGGTGAGTTAATCGGCGTAGAAGCACTGGATATAGTAAAAAAAGTAAATCCTGGAGTCTCTGCTGACCGTGTGCATTACAGCACAATAACACCGGCAGAGATAAAAAAAGCCTTTGCAGCTCCTACAAAGATTGATTTTAACCTTGCTGCTGCAGGTGAATCACGGCAGATTATTGATCTTATATGGGGAGCGGTTCTCACCCGTTTTCTTTCTCTGAGCTCAGGGCGGCTTGGGGATAAGTTCCTGTCTGTGGGCAGGGTTCAATCACCTACCCTGACTATAATAGTAAACCGGGAGAAAGAGAGGGATGTATTCGTACCTGTCCCATACTGGGAACTCTTTGCAACATTAGTTAATGGCGGTGAATTCAGAGCCCAGCATATAAAAGGGCGGTTTCTGGATAAAGCCGAGGCTGAGCAGATAAAGGCAAAGCTTGGAGATACAGGGATAGTAAAAAGTATCACACTTGGGAAAAGAAGTGAGAAACCGCCTGTACCTTTTAACACTACAGAGTTTCTCAGAGCAGCAAGCACAATCGGGATCTCAGCGGCAAATGCCATGCGGATAGCAGAGTACCTGTATGTCAATGGGTATATCTCGTATCCGCGTACAGATAACACCGTTTATCCATCAAGCCTTGATACTAAAGGCATTATAGCATCCTTTTTAAACACTGAGTTCAATGAATATGCCCGGAAGCTTCTCTCTGGAGAACTTGTGCCTACAAGAGGGAAAAAGGAGACAACAGACCACCCCCCCATACATCCTGCAACACCGGTTAAAAGAAGCCAACTTAAGGATGATGAATGGAATATATATGAACTGGTCGTTCGGCGGTTCTTTGCGACGTTTGCGCAGGAGACGCTATGGGAGACCATGGCTGTGACCGTGGATATCAGCGGTGAGGATTTCAGGGCGAACGGAGCAAGACTGATAGAGGCTGGCTGGAGGTGGTATTATTCATATAATGTGCCAGAAGACAGGATACTGCCTGTGCTCAAAGAGGGACAGTCCCTGAACGTGAAGGAGATAGATCTCATCGGGAAAGAGACACAGCCGCCTTCAAGGTATGGTCAGGGCCAGCTTATAAAGATGATGGAAAAACTTGGGCTTGGTACCAAGTCCACACGCCATGAGATAATCTCCAAACTATACTCCAGGGCTTATGTGCACGGCAATCCCCTGCAGCCTACAAAGACCGCATATGCGGTGATAGAGGCACTTGATAAGTATGCAAACACTATCACAAAACCAGATATGACCGGTAAACTTGAGCAGGATATGGATGAGATATCAGAAGGCAGGATCACAGAGGATTATGTTATCAAAGAATCAAGGGATATGCTTGGTGGGGTATTCAAGGATTTATTTAAAAATAAAGAACTCATAAGCGAGTCTCTCAGAAACGGCCTGTACGAAGATAGAATTGTAGGGACATGCCAGAAGTGCTCATCCGATCTGATTATACGGAAATCTAAAAAAGGCTCAAGATTCATCGGATGCTCAGCTTACCCGAATTGCGACTTTATCCTGCCCCTGCCAAGAAGCGGTCAGATAGTGGTCACGGATAAGCAGTGCAAAGACCATGGTCTTTACCTTATCAGGATACTGAACAAAGGGAAGCGGCCCTGGGATATCGGGTGTGCTCACTGCAATTTCAATGAATGGCAGAAGAAACTTGATGAGGAAAAGAAAGCTGGTTTAACGAAAAAGAAGAAGTGAGTAAACAATTAATACGCTATTTCCATCTTCTTACGATGATCCTGAAGAAATTCCCGTCATCTTTGATACTGACCACTTCATGCTCATGTATCTTGCTCCATTTAGGTATCGTCTCTTTTGCAGTCAGATCATCCGAAATGACTTCAAGTTCTTCACCCGGTTTCATCTCTGATATCCTCCGCTTTGCATAGAACAGCGGTAACGGGCATACCTTGCCCCTGACATCTAGTTTTTCCATATATCAGAGTTGGTTTTGATAATATTTCAATTTTGTCACAGCGTTGGGGCGCAGGGGTAGCGGAAGCCCAGAGCTTTAGCGACGGGAG
>DYGR01000086.1 GCA_020724545.1 Candidatus Methanoperedens nitratireducens | reverse complement strand
GTTACCCTTGCTCCTCACGGAACAAGCCTCACAGCTTTAGCGTGAGGTGATTGACACTATTAATCCTTTTCATGCGTGGAAATATTCAGTAACCCGCTGCTGCACAGGAGAGCCGCATGGTTCCATCCCCGGGACACCTACCGCATCTGCACGGCACTGCCTGCATAATCTGAACTGGGGCAGGAATTCCTCTGCTATCGTCCTTGCCATGGTAAGCTCGTCACAATCAGGAGCCCTCTCTTTCTCAAACCTGTTAAGAGGTATCAGGGGAATGATGTTCATAAGTGTTGCACCGCTATCGCGTGACCTCCTGGCTATTTCCTTTATCTGTTCAAAGTTGATCTCCGGGATGAGTACGGTATTTACTTTTATATTAAGTCCTGCCTCACTTGCCCTCTTCACACCAAGGAACTGGTTTTCAATCAGGAGCTTTGCTCCTTCAACGCCTCTGTAAGTCTTATCATGGTAGCGCACAAATGAATAGATCCTGGTGCCGATCTCAGGATCAACCGCGTTGATAGTGACTGTTACGCTTGTAACCCCGACATCAATGAGCTTTTCGACTTTCTCAGGAAGCAAAAGACCGTTGGTGGCCACACATTTTATCAGCTCGGGATATTTATCATGGACAAGCCCGAGGGTCACAAACGTCTCTTCATTTGCAAGTGATTCGCCAGGCCCTGCGATTCCTACCACGCGCAGGTTGGGCATTTCTTTTATATATCTATCAACCCTGATGAGTGCCTCCTGCGGATTGAGAATACTGCTGGAGACGCCTGGCCTGTGTTCGCATTTGTCCAGTTTTCTGATACAGTAGTTGCACTGGATATTGCAGCGCGGCGCTACAGGCAGGTGAATCCTGGCAGTAGTGAAATGTGCTTTTTCACTGTAACACGGGTGCACGCTCGTCAGGTGCGCGAACTTCGATCCAATATTTCCCCAGCGTTCTTGTTTCATAATGATCCTGCTGTTACTCGTGTAATAACAAGTGGTTATTTGCACTAATACTATTTAGGTGCTATGGTACACTTTCGGAAAAAGATAAAAGCTACATAGCCTCTTCTTTCTACCCTGGTTTCTCCCCTTATGTCTACCATATTCTCACCCCAGTTAATCATTAAGGATTATGTCGTATAAATCTTTTCGTGAAATCTTAATATCTCCTCGGTCTGCATTTATCAAGTAAAATGACTTTTCTGGCAGTCTCTATGTCATCTGTGTTCAGTTTCATCTTGAACCACCACTTGTAACCGCCTTCATCCACGCTACCCACAGAAACCATCCAGAATTCACCATCGATTACAGCCAACCCGTAATCATCCCCGAACCATTCGGTTACTTGCTCCATAACTTTACCCGTTTCTTCCAGAGGTAGATCATAAAATGATTTTTTATCTTCATATCTATTCAGGAACCTGTCTGTCCCCTCCTTCCAGGTCTCGTCAAAAAAATCATCAAGCAGGTTCAAATCATCGAGACATTTCAATCCTGTTTCGATTTTGTTAAATTTCTCTTTAGTCTGTTCAGTATTTCTATCTATGTTCATTCTCCTGTCACTCCATATTATATTGAACGCGCTGGCAAAGAATATACATAACGCAAAGTACCTGAGATAACATAACCTCTTCAAATTTTCACACAGTTTATGCATACAAAGATGAACTCTATGGTGTTGAGATGCGGACCCGCGAGATATTCCGGCAGTGGGGAATCGAAGAACGCTTTCTAGATGCCGGTGTGCTCAGGCGGAGATTGACACTGCACAACGCTGTACCCGGGCGCCGTCCGCTGCTTGCCATCGACTTCTCCGAACTCGATGCAGAAACTGACAGCCCTGGCATTTTGTTGCTCGAGCAGGGGTACACGGAGAAGCTGTTGCTTGAGGTCGTGCAGGAGTCCGGCATGTGCGACGTCCGGTTCGGAGCGGAGGTCGTCGGATTGGCTCCGCGTGAGGATGGAGCGAGGGTGACGATCCGGGAAGGTGGAGAATCGCGCGCACTCGATGCGGAGTTCGTCGTCGGGTGCGACGGCGCAAGTAGCTTCGTACGTAACGCTCTGGGACTGCCGTTTGAGGGTATTACCTATTCGATCCGCCCCATGCTGGCGGATGTCTGCGTGGTGGACGAGCGTGACGCCCTCCCGTGGCCGCTCCTGGATCGCCGAGCACGTTCCGCTGGCGTTCGTCTTCCCAATCCGCCTCTCCGTTCACGCGAGGGCGCAGAAGTCCGCCTGTACGATCTGCTGCCGAACGGACCGGTGATCCTCAGCATCGGGCAGGACTGCGATCTTCCAGGCAACCTGCCGGTGGAAGAAGTCATCCGGATCGGTCCGGGCGGGTACCTGGATCCGACCGGTTCGCTCAGCGGTCTGCTCGGGGGACAGCACGGTTGGATCCTGGTCCGGCCCGATGCGATGCGCACATCGCCTGGGCGCGGGACGATCTGGAGGGAATCGACGTGGCGGTGAAGCATGCCCTGGGAGCGCGGGTCTGATCGATCCGGCCGGCGGTATTGGACTTCGGATAACAAGACGGTTACCGCTGCGGCGGCGCTGCACGCTGTGCGGCTCGTCGGTACCATGCAGAACATTACCGAGTGCAAGCGACAGGATATGAAGAATTAGATAAGAGGATAGCTCTTACCAAAGAAAAGAAGGATGAACTTTTGCTCGTACTGAAATCTCCTGAAATATTTCTTCATAACAATCCAGCAGAGTTGGCCCTGTGTGAAGGTGTAGGTTTCAATACTTGTCTTATTGGATGTCGCTCTTGAATAAAGTTCTTCTTGACACGAGCCCATCCAATAATTCCAACTTTTCAAATAAGCTCTCCGTGCCTCTGCGACTCTGTGGCTTCATAAAAAACTTGCCACTGAGACACAGAGAACACAGAGGTAACAATCAGGATTTCTTAACTATGTTTATCGTGATAATGTCTCTCTGCGGCTCACTTATATGAAATCGTACAAGTTCAATTAATACAAACAGGTCATGATTTGCAGAATACTACCTAATCTTGTTATCCCGTTTAATTATTGGATGGGTTCTCTTGACACCGTATGATATCCTGAAAGTCGGTTTCAATCCTTGTTTTATTGGATGTCGCTCTTGAATTAGAAAGCCATAGAAACATGCTTAAGCTCATACTCAGTTTCAATCCTTGTTTTATTGGATGTCGCTCTTGAATCAGGAACCTCAAAAACGATAGCAGCATCTAACCGTTTCAATCCTTGTTTTATTGGATGTCGCTCTTGAATTTTATGATCTATATCATCTGGGGTTCTCCTGGAGAAGGGTTTCAATCCTTGTTTTATTGGATGTCGCTCTTGAATTATGGCTTGCGAATGGTATAATGTCCCTTGCTCTGGTTTCAATCCTTGTTTTATTGGATGTCGCTCTTGAATCATTAATATCTTTAGAACTAACTATATCAGCATCAGGAGTTTCAATCCTTGTTTTATTGGATGTCGCTCTTGAATGTTATCACCTCATATATCTCCTACTGTAACCAGGTGTTTCAATCCTTGTTTTATTGGATGTCGCTCTTGAATGGATATCTGGTAGATCTAGATAAGGGCTGCACAAGTTTCAATCCTTGTTTTATTGGATGTCGCTCTTGAATGGATGATGTCAAGCTCAAGGCTGCAGAAGCCCTCGCGTTTCAATCCTTGTTTTATTGGATGTCGCTCTTGAATCCATAGAGGCTGCTCTGTGAGCTCCTGATCAATTGGTTTCAATCCTTGTTTTATTGGATGTCGCTCTTGAATCTGAGCAGGATTCGGTTTCTACCACAGGCTTTCCGTTTCAATCCTTGTTTTATTGGATGTCGCTCTTGAATAGTTCCTGAGCTGCCTGAGAAATAAGGAGGTTTCAAAGTTTCAATCCTTGTTTTATTGGATGTCGCTCTTGAATTCCGCTCGTCTGTGTAATTATATATCCCTGTATATAGTTTCAATCCTTGTTTTATTGGATGTCGCTCTTGAATTAGAGAGAACTTCGTTGTTAATCAAATCCTTTTTACGATTTTGTTTCAATCCTTGTTTTATTGGATGTCGCTCTTGAATAGCCACAAACGGAGATCATAGAGAACATGACTAAGTTTCAATCCTTGTTTTATTGGATGTCGCTCTTGAATGCCTTGTAACATTTTATGGGGGCAGTGCTGTTGTCCGGTTTCAATCCTTGTTTTATTGGATGTCGCTCTTGAATGCGCAAATTTTCGCCTATTCAGGGCAAAATATGCATTATTATACCTTAATTTTTGCGGTTAAAATTCTTACTGCAAAATTATTGATTGGTTTATAAGGATAAGAAAATCACATGCAGATGTTGCTGTAACAGCAAAACAGTTATGTAAAAACTCAGATGTTCCACTCAACCTGCTTGTTTATTAATATGCAAGATGTGATCTTAGGTAATCTAAGCTGGTTGTTGATATATCTGCATATCAAAGCCAAACATAGACACGATCAGTTTGTGCATATCAGTAATGTTAGTTGTATTTTTATATATTTTATTTCCAATAGTCAAAATCGCAACCGATATCCCACGTAAATTCTTGAAAAGAACCTGTCCGGTTGGATTATCTGTCAGTCCCTTGTTTCCTTTTATCATTTCTCCCTCTTCTTTCAGTTTTTTCCTGATCATCCTCTCCATAAGCGTGTAAACCATAAGAGCAACAAGATACACAAAACCCAAAGCTAATATCCTGTTCTCGTTGTTAAGAAAAATAGGAGCAACAGCAGCAGGGTTTTTTGCCCACTTGAAATTTGATTCCACTCCAGTGGCCTTCCCCTACCTCTTTTTAGTGGCACTTCTATCTTTTTAATATCGAAATCAAGTGAATGGTAGTTTTGAGGCACTTTTTTATTATCTTTTACCAAAGATGCTTCCATAAGGGTATCTTTCTCACATGCAAATACTTTTTAAATCGTTTGTATATTGCAGGAAGTACTTTCTGTACAACTATTTCACATGGCGGTCTCATTTTTTCCCTGATTTTTCAAAATAATCCTTAATTGCAGCATGCAAGCCATCTGCTGCAAGATTCGAGCAGTGCATCTTTACAGGAGGCAGTCCATCAAGCGCCTCTGCCACATCACGACGCGTAATTTTAAGCGCCTCCTCAATGGTCTTGCCTTTTGCCATTTCAGTAATCATGCTGCTTGTGGCAATCGCCGCACCGCAGCCGAATGTCTTGAATTTCACATCTTCAAGCCGGTTGTCTTTTACCTTTATATATATCCACATAAGGTCGCCGCATACTGGATTTCCTACTTTTCCGATACCATCAGCATCCTTTATCTCACCAACGTTGCGTGGGTTGGCAAAATGTTCCATCACTTTTTCACTGTATCCGTTAGTCATCTTCGTGGGGTCAAGGGGTAGAGGAGACCCCATCCGGGGGGGAAGGAATCGTACCCCTTGCATTAGTATATGCAGGATTAACGAACCTGCGATCG
>DYGR01000085.1 GCA_020724545.1 Candidatus Methanoperedens nitratireducens | reverse complement strand
ACCATACCCCTTCGTTTGATAAACCTTTCTTAAAGGTTTAGCGACACCTCGCTTTATGCGGTCTAGGGGTATGGTCTTACGACCATACCCCTTCGTTTGATAAACCTTTCTTAAAGGTTTAGCGACACCTCGCTTTATGCGGTCTAGGGGTATGGTCTTACGACCATACCCCTTCGTTTGATAAACCTTTCTTAAAGGTTTAGCGACACCTCGCTTTTCCTTAAAGTTTTTCAT
The DNA here is from genome assembly GCA_020724545.1 of Candidatus Methanoperedens nitratireducens. GTDB lineage: Archaea > Halobacteriota > Methanosarcinia > Methanosarcinales > Methanoperedenaceae > Methanoperedens > Methanoperedens nitroreducens_B. The sequence goes on along the minus strand of DYGR01000085.1, from coordinate 5,287 downwards.
ACAATCATTTCCTCACCGTTTCTCATTATATGTACGGTATCGCCGAAAACATAACCTGCGTCCTCAGCAAGCTCAACATAGTTAGCATGCATCATCATATTCCCGTGCGATGGTATAACCTGCTCAGGTTTTATCATCCTGAGAAGCTCCCAGTGGTCCTCCCGTGAAGCGTGTCCTGATACATGGACATTATCATATATGCGCGCCCCCTGTATCTTCAGCTTTGTCTCAAGCGCATATCTGTTAGCCATCGTCATAGGGTTGGGAATTGTGTTTGCCGAGAATATGACCTTATCCCCGGATTCGATCTTAAAAGGTGTATCTCCATTTGCTATCCTTGTAAGAATAGCATCTGGCTCGCCCTGGTGGCCTGTAACTATAGGAAGGTACTTCTTCTTTCCCTCATGGGAGATGCGTTTTAAGGCTTTATCCACACCATTCCTGTGTCCATAGATCTCAAGGTTTTGAGGGAATTTTATATAGCCCATATTCTTGGCTGTTGAGAGGTAGCGGTCCATCGACCGTCCCAGGAGCATCGGGATTCGATCCATCTCCTGTGCGGCCTGGATTATGGCATTAATGCGCGCCACATGGGATGAGAATGTGGTAACTACTACGCCGGATTCAGTCTCTTCAGTCCCGAGCAACACATCACGGACAAGATCTTTTGCTATCTGCTCAGAGGGCGTCTTCCCTAAGTGTCCTGAGTTTGTACTCTCGGTGATCATTACTTTAACCTCTTCTTTCCCGAGCGCTCTTAGCCTATTAAAATCGGGTGGCTGGCCGAGTGTCGGCATCCGGTCTAATTTAAAATCGCTTGCATACAGTACTATACCCTGCGGTGTATGGATTGCAGCAAAGGCCGAATCCGGGATGCTGTGCTGTGTACGGATAAATTCGATCTGTATATCGGGTGTTAAGTTATATCGCCCGCCGAGCTTGAGGGGTATAACTTCATTGGTCACATCGAATCTCCGCTCATCAGATATCTCATGCTTGACAAGTTCAGCCGTATAAGGGGTCGCAATTATAGGTGCCTTGTATCTGTGCGCAAGTTTAGGTATTGCCCCTATATGATCAAGATGTCCGTGTGTGCATACAATGGCTTTTACAGTTCCACCAACTTCCTTCATGACCATATCATCAGGGATAGCGCCCATTCTTATCAGGTCCATTGAATGCATTTTATCTATTTCCACATCTTCATGGATCTGCACTCTATCCAGTTGCAATCCCATATCCATTACAATAATGTCGTTATCAATCCTGATAGCAGTCATGTTTTTCCCCATCTCATTGTAACCGCCGATTGCTATAATTCCTATTTCTGTCAAATTAATTCACTCCATAACAATTATTTTATTTTATGTTTTATATTTTTTCCTGGCAAATCTACTTGTCTCAAATCCACTCTGTTCCAAAAATTCCTTTATTTTACCTGTAATAACTACAGGAGCGTTGCCGAGTTCTTCAATAGTTCTGCATCCGCTTAAGAACATAGCTACTTTAAGTTCTTCAATAATCATGGTCAGCTTATCCACTACATCCTTCTGCCCCTTTAAAGCAGGCGCTACCAGTGGCAGTGCTATGCCGCAGATCGATGCTCCAAGAGCGATAGACTTTGCAGCATCGATGCCTGAACGTATGCCGCCTGTTGCGACAACAGGGATGGAAATTGAGGACTCTACGATGCTGACAACCGTAGGTATTCCCCAGTTCCAGAATTGCCTTCCAAGATGGTCTGATAATAGATCTCCACGCTTTTGTGCCCGGTATGTTTCAACGCCTGCCCAGCTTGTGCCGCCAAGGCCGCCGACATCAATAGCAGCAGCACCTGCCTCGCATATTTCAACAGCCTGCAGACGAGATATCCCTGCACCTGTCTCTTTTACAATCACAGGTACCGAAAGTTCGGTGCAGATTTTCTTAATTGCCGTAAGGCATCCTGTAGCATCAACATTGCCCTCAGGCTGAATAGCTTCCTGAAGAAAATTCAGATGGATGGCCATGGCATCTGCCCCGATCATCTCTACCGCACGCTCAAGTCCTTCAATCCCGAACTCATTAAGCTGTGCTGCACCTACATTCCCATATATAAACGCATCAGGAGCTTTATCCCTGACGATCCTGAATGAATCCTCAAGGCTCGGATCCTCGATCGCTGCTCTCTGGCTTCCAACTCCGATGCCTATTCCAAGTTCTTCTGCAGCGGATGCAAGTGTTGCATTCACAGCTTTGGTATCGGGATGACCGCCCGTCATTGATGCTATCAAAAGTGGAGCACGCAATTCCTTACCGAGGAACTCAATCTCAAGATCAAGGTTTTTTTTGTTTATCTCAGGAAGGCAGTTATGAACAAGATAGACGTCATCAAAACCTGAAGCTCTAAGCCCTGTATGGGTTCTATGAGCCTCTACGTCTTTTTCAACGCATAATAATAGATGTTCGATCTTTCTATCCGATGTAGTCATTATACCCATGATTTAACCTTATATATATAAAATTATTTGCCAGCTATTAGTGTTCCTACATCTTCACTATATAAAAATTTGGATACCATACCTTTCCTGGATGCATTAAAGATGCGGGAATCTATTCCCTTTTTTGCAAGCTCAATGAGTTCAGATACTTTCCCCAGCATGCCTCCTGTTACATCGGTCAGGGTTGAGCCCTGGATATCCTTCTTCATATCAACGAAACTTAGCGGGGTTATCTTTTTTATAACCGCTCCTCTATTATCCAGCACGCCGTCAACATCGCTTCCTGCCCCTATTCTGGATGCATTCATAACAGATGCGAGATGTGAGATCAGTCTGTCACCAGATAGAACTGTTGCTCCCAGCTTGCTGTCCATGACCATGTCACCATGAAGTACGGGCACTATACCTTTGCCTAACATCAATTTGATCTGCCCTGGCTCAAAATCAACAATCTTTCCATTCTCAAGCAGGCAGGAACTTAATGGATGGACTGGCAGGGCAGGAATACCGGCATCTGCTAATGAATCAAGTACTACAGAGTTCAATACTTTTACCGACTTATGGATGAGATACACGCCCTGCGCATTGAATCCATCATTTAAGTATTTCATGGCCTGCGGATGGCCGAATGACCCTGCGCCGTGAACAAGTATAAGATTTAAATCAGTCTCAGCTTTGAATGAGGCAACCTCACGCGAGATCCTGTCAATCTCATCTTTCCTTGCTCTGGATACAGAGCCTTTCTCTGTAATCACGCTTCCCCCGATCTTTAGAATAATAAGGCTCACTCCTGCACCACCCCCAGCGGAGTGAATCTGGTAATTATGGCCTGCCCGCCCGCTGCTTCTATGGCAGATGCCACCGTGCGGGGTGAATCTGTCAGGGCGACCATGCACCCGCCTCCGCCTGCACCCGTGATTTTTGCACCAAATGCGCCAGCACTTCTGGCTGCATAGACAAGAGCTGATAGTTCAGCCGTGCCAACGCCAAGGGCATCAAGCAGTCCATGGTTTATGTTCATAAGCCTGCCCAGGGATCTGTAGTCTTTTTCAAGGACTAATATTTCACCTCTCTTAGTGATTGAGCCGATTGTTTTGATAACTGAATCCATGATATCAGGAAAATCCTTTATACGCCTCTTAACCTCTTCTAAAATTACTGCGGTTTTTTTTGGTCTATTTGTATTGCCTATAACTATCCCGCAATCCAGGGAGTCCAGGCGTTTGTGTGAAGTTATCTCGACTACTCCCCCGAATGTGGATACAAAGGTATCTGTCGGGCTTGCAGCACCCTGCACTTCCTGCTCTATCTCATGCCCCATTCTTGCAAGTTCCCTGTGGCTGTATCCAAGCCCGAATTCGGTATTGATGGCAGCTAGGGTTGCAATAGTGACAGCAGCAGAAGAACCAAGACCCGAGCCAACAGGGAGATCTGAGCTTATATCCACTGAGATCTCCATTACACCCAGTTTCTCGATCGCAGAGGAAACATATGGGTGTATCTCGTAATCCAGTCCTGTTGTTCCAAGACCTGAGGATATGGTAACAACATCGGATTTTTTTGCTCGGACATGGGTTCGTAGTTCTACCGCACATGCTATGGCTGGTTCGCCATATACTACGGCATGCTCACCGAAGAGGTATATCTTGCCAGGGGCCGAGCATGTGATCATTAAATCATTCTCCAGCAGTCCAAATGACATGGGTAGATATAAGTGTTGCCGAATTTGCGTGAACTTAAAATCTGTTAATCTCAGGATAGAATTTAGTTATGAATACCCAAGCACCGCCTTGATATCGCTTCTCCATCACAGACAAAAACCTCACTAGAATACTCGCGCGGTAGCATGCGCAGGTTGGCGATCTTCAGTCTATCCCCGATCTGCTCTATTATGCGTATATAGCTTCTCAGTTTCTTTATCTCATACCGCTTAAGCAATTTCCCCATCTCGGCTGCGCTCTCTTTCGTTATTTTATTCACCAGTCCCTTACAGTGCATGATATCAACGCTCTTATCGCCCATGAAAAAAGGATAGCACCTGCATATCATCGGGCGCCACCTGTATATGGTGCATGTGCTGTTCCTGTAAAAGATGCAGTCTCCCGCATCATTGCGCCGCAGTATCCACCCGATGACCCATATATTATCTCCATCTAATAAGCATGAATAGATATCAGGCTGTGCGATCTCATCCCACTGCATTCCCGTGCCTCTGATTATGCACCTGATATCGTCAGGGAAAACGGAGATTGCATTGGATGGGCGCAGGATATCCTGTGCTATATTTATATTGAAATTCTCTCTGCAGCACCAGCCGCAACGCACGCACGAAAATCCAGAATTCAGGATATCCTGGATTAATACTTCCGAATCCATGTGTATCAGGCATTCAATCCTGTTCCTGAGAGAGGTGATGTCCATGAATAAACATTATGAAGAAAGATATAAAACCTTTCCAGATGCATTTTGAGGATATAGCGCAAGTCCCAAAGTCAATCACCCCTCCTTTTCGGAAGGGGCTTGTTCCGTGAGGAGCAAGGGTAACAGGTTGACCAGGAGGCATTAAAATATGCAGCAGTTAGAAGAAAGAAATACATACACACCTACGGATATTCCGCACGTTCGTAGCAACTGTGATCCAGTATTAAACAGAACCGAAACATCGGTTCACGCTGTATCCACGTCGACTGTCACGCCAGTCGATTGCGTATCCACATATTGCTTCGCAATATGTGTGTGCGACGTAAACCGACGCAACGGTTGCGTATCCACATATTGCTTCGCAATATGTGTGTGCGACGTAAACT
>DYGR01000084.1 GCA_020724545.1 Candidatus Methanoperedens nitratireducens | reverse complement strand
TGACACAAGAAAACGATCGCAGGTTCGTTAATCCTGCATACATTAATCCAAGGGGTCAGATTCATCCCGTAGCTGAAGCAAACTGATTTCCTCTGACCCCTTGACCCCATTATTATGAAAACTGAGAAAGTACAATCTAATTCTAAGGCGCTACCTCAAGAATCGTCACCTGACTCGTCGCCATCTGATTCTAAATCCACGTATGGCCAAAGCCATACGTGGATGCGCCCTCAAGAGGCGCGACTCTTGATAGGGACAAGGGGCAGCAAACTTGCGCTTGCCCAGACGAACCTGGTATCTGATCTGCTTGCAAGAAATGGTGTGAAAACGGAGATAAAGATCATCAAGACAAGCGGTGATACGTTCACTGATCGGCCCCTTCATGAGGTAAAAGGTTTTGGGGTCTTCGTACGTGAGATCGATGATACGATGCTGGCAGGTGAGATTGATATCGCTGTGCACAGCATGAAGGATGTACCGACAGAGCGGCCAGGTGAGCTTACAATCGCTGCTGTAATGAAGCGTGATTCTCCCTATGATTTTCTTCTCACACGCGATGGGATAAAATTAAAAGACCTGCCGGAAGGCGCGGTTATAGGAACTACAAGTCTTCGCAGGCGGGCGCAGCTTCTTCGGTACAGGCCTGATCTAATGATTAAGGACCTGCGTGGGAACATCGATACTCGCCTTCGGAAGCTAAAAGAGGGACAGTACGACGGCATACTGCTGGCCGAAGCAGGGCTTGAGCGGATGAAGTGGGATATCCAGGGAGAGCGCCTGGATCCAGATAATTTCGTTCCATCGGCAAACCAGGGGACTGTGGTGATAGTCACAAAAAAGGATTCACAGGCAGAGAGAGCAGTAAGAGTGCTTGATGATGAGAATACGCGGATAGAGACGAGGATAGAGCGTATTGTTATCGGAATTCTGGGTGGGGGCTGCCTTGTACCTATAGGTGCTTTTGCAAAGAGGCAGGGCGATAGGATCCATGTACGTACAGAGGTTCTGTCAGTGGATGGTAAGCGCCACGTAAAAATAGATGAGTTTATAAACCCTGATGAATATGAACTTGAAGCAGCACGCATCGGGAGCGAGCTTAAACAAAAAGGCGGAGGCGAGCTCATTGATGAGGCGGTAAGAATGTTCACAGCAAAACGAGGAAGACATGGTTGATTTGAGAACTCAAAAAGGCAAGGTTTATCTTGTGGGTTCAGGTCCTGGCGACCCTGAGCTACTGACAATAAAAGCAAAGCGTCTGATCGAGCGTGCAGAGGTCATACTCTATGATCAGCTTCCGGGAGAGGCGATTCTCGACATGCTGCCTGAATCCGCTGAACGTATAGATGTGGGAAAATACGCAGGATGCCACAAGCTTTCCCAGTGGCAGATCAATGAATTACTGGTCAATAGGGCAAAAGAAGGCAAGGTCGTTGTGCGCCTTAAAGGGGGAGACCCGTATCTCTTCGGGCGGGGTGGAGAGGAAGCGCAGGCTCTTGCAAGGGAAGGCATTGAAGTTGAGATCGTACCGGGGATCACATCGGCTATAGCTGTTCCTGCCTACGCTGGAATTCCTGTTACACACAGGGATTACGCTTCCATGGTGACATTTATCACAGGCCATGAGGACCCGACAAAGGATGAAACAGCACTTGACTGGGATCTTCTTGCGCGCTTTGAAGGAACGCTCGTTATCCTGATGGGTGTGAGCATGCTTGAGCGCAATGTGAAGGAGTTACTTAAATACGGAAAGTCCATTGATACCCCTGTGGCTGTGATCGAGAGGGGCACGCGTCCTGATCAGAGGGTTACTACAGGGACACTGGGGGATATAGTGGGACTCTGCAAACAGAGAAAAGTCAGGGCGCCTGCAATAACCGTTATAGGTGATGTGGTAAAGCTCCACCAGGAGTTAGCCAGAAATTGAAGAGATGAAGATGATTATGAAAGTAATGGCCATAATGAGACCTGCGGCTTATCTTGCAGAGTCGGTAAGGCTTGCAGGTTCCATGGGATTCAAGACCATTACAGCGCCCATGATCGATGTGCTGGATAAGACCGATGCCAATTTTAAGGGATTCGTGGAGCGCATTATGGGTGGGGTATCGGATTACGTGATATTCACAAGCGCAAACGGGGTTGAGTTCACGCTTCTGAAGCTGGATGAGCCTGATGAGTTTATTGAATGTGTCAACAGGACAAAGGTAGTTGCGATCGGACCAAAGACCAAAGAAGCGCTTCTAAAAAATGGAATAGGGGTCAGTATCGTGCCTGAGTCATACAGCTCTGAAGGGCTGGTTGAGCATCTTGGCGGGATCGAGGGGGCAGTTATCGAGATAGCACGAAGCAGCCACGGTGCGCCTGAGCTTGTGAGAGGGCTTATTGAAAAAGGGGCTGAGGTGCATGAAACGCAGGTTTACGAGATCATAAGGCCAAGTGATGAGAGGCATAAGAGGCTTGTGGAACTGGCGCTTGCCGGAGATATCGATATATTTGCATTCACAAGCTCGATGATGGCAAGGAACCTGATGGCGCTTGCGGATGAGATGGGGGTGAGGGAGGAGCTTATCAGGATTATGAATGGGAAGATCGTTGCTGCTATCGGTAAACCCACTTCTGATACTCTATCAGGGTTTGGTGTAAAGGTTAAGATCATGCCAGAGCACTATACTTTTGAGGAGCTGCTTCTGGAGTGCAGGAAGCAGGATTGTTAGACCGTTAAGTTTGCTCCGACATTTTCCTTAACTTGGCAATTTCTGCAAAATCTTATAAATTTGAATGTATTAAAGAAATAGTATATGGAAACTGAAACTGTAGCTGAATTAAAAAAGATCCGAGCTGATCTTGATATGCTTACGGATCTATATGCAAAACTCATTGATAGGTTAATTCCAGAAGAGGAGCCTGAGGCTGAAGACCTTAAAGCAATACGAAGCAAGGATAAAATAGCCTCAGAATCCGAACTTCTAAAGGTATTGAATGCATGACTTTTGAGATAAATATCAAAGACAAATCTTTGAAATTTATTTCTTCCCTGTAAAATTATGATTAAAAATCTCTGATATGAAGAAAGAGAAACCAGACCCATTTTCCTCAACTCAGGCTCAGGAAGTGTGTATTAAATAGTTCTCCAGGTACGCTTTTTAGCCTTAAAACTTCTCAGACGTCCCCTTATGTAACCATCGAGTTCACCGAACAATTTCTTTACTGTGCCGTCCTTGAAATAGTTTCCCCATCCACGAATTACAGGATTGAGGATTCGTATTACTGTTTTAAGGCTTATCGGCTGCTGACGCCTTGTTTCCCGTTTTATCTCAGACTTGAACCTTTTCCTTGCTTTCTAAGGAGCAGATATCCGTAATCGCCCATTCTCATGTCGAAGTGATTTAGATAAATATTCGCCAGCAGTGAACTTAGATTTCCGCCTTGGGGAGTGCCTTCGATACTCTCCTCGAATATGCTTTCGTTCATTACTCCGCTTTTTAAGAATGATTTTATGAGATACTTTCTTTGTTGCCCTTAAAACCTATTTTCTGTTAAACTCAAATATTAACAAAGTTTCTCTTGGAAGCCTACCTATTTTTTGCCTTAACGTTAGATATAAATATTTAAGTAATGGAAAAGCCACAATACAATTATGGTAAAACCAAAAGTACTCACAGCAGTACTACATAAAGAAGAAGATATGTATGTAGCTGAGTGCCCCGAAGTGGGAACATTCAGTCAGGGAAAAACTATAGAAGAGGCTATAAATAACCTCAAAGAAGCAACTGAACTGTATTTAGAGGAGTTTCCACTGGAGACTGATATAAAATCCATAATAACCACTTTTGAGGTGGCTCCAGTTGCCGAAACTTAGAAAAGTATCAGGGAAAACTGCTATCAAAGTTCTTTGTAATAAGTTTGGATTCGAAATAAGCGGTCGCTCTGGAAATCATGTAAGACTTTCAAAAATAACTCCTGACGGAAAAGTTGGTACTGTTGTGCCTATGCATGAAGAGATAAAAATAGGTACGCTTAGAGGCATTCTCAAACTGGCAAAGGTTGATCCTGATGAGTTCAGCAAATATATTTAACATGCAACAGTCCAAACATAAAAGTCCTTATTTCTGCGGTAAAAGAGAATAGTTGTTTTCTTCGGCTAATTTTTATACGTGCCCCTGATTTTAACGCTGCGTTCTTATATGGGTTTTAGCCATTCTTATGATGCACCTAACGCCCATCATCCACAGTTACCGACCTAGTTTTGAAAAACGAGGCATCCCGGTGCGGGTCTCAGAAAAATTAAAAGATTAATTCAATAAAGTATATTATTAATATAAGTTATTATTGAGATGATATAATGACAAAAACAAAATTTATTCCTGAAATTCCTGATGACCCCGAATTAGTTTATGAAAAAGATGGGCGGATATATTATCCATTTCGAGGTAAAGACTATAAATCCAAACCGGAAGAATATGTCAGAGCTCTTTGAGTTGTAAAACTGATTAGGGAATATAAATATAATAAAGACCAAATAGACTTTGAAGTAAGAATCCCATCAGGTCAAACAGAAACAAAAAAACCAGCTGATATTGTGATTTTTAAGAAAAACAACATAACAAATCCTACGTCAAATGCTCATATTGTGATTGAAGTTAAGAAAAAAGATAGAACTGATGGTTTGACTCAACTTCATACATATTTATTAAATACAACAGCAGAATTTGGTGTTTGGAGTAACGGGGATGAAACTGTTTTCCAACAACAAATGAGAGAACCGAATCAATTTATTGATATCCCTGATGTTCCAAGAAAAGGAGAAAGAATCGAAGATGTTGGAACCTACTTCAAGAAAGATTTAACTCCTGCTACAGATTTAAAAACAATTTTTGAGAATATTCATAATCATATTTATGCAAATGAAGGCTTATTGAAAGAGAAGATTTTTAATGAAATTTTGAAATTGATTTTTTGTAAAATGGTTGATGAAATGGACAGTGACCCAAAATGTAATTTTAGAATTACTAATAAGGAATATGAAGAAATAAATGATGGGCAAAAGAATGATTTTCATAAAAGAATAGCGAGAATATTTGATAGAGTAAAGAATGAATATGAAGATGTTTTCGATCCAAATGATAAAATAATTTTCAAAAAAGAGACTACATTACCCTATATTGTCTCTAGATTACAAAGATATTCTTTAAGAAAAACATCAGCCGATGTAAAAGGGGTCGCTTTTCAGACATTTGTTTATGCACACCAAAGAGGAGAAAGAGGGGAATTTTTCACACCACACCCAATTGTAAATCTAGCTGTAAAAATCCTAAATCCAAAACCAGGTGAATTTTTAATCGACCCAGCAGCAGGGTCTGGAAGCTTCCTAATTTCATCTTTAAGACACGTATGGAAAAAATACTATTTAGATCGACCAGATTTAAATCGAAATGATATTAAAGATCAAATTATTAGATATGTAAGAACCTATGTTTACGGAAACGACTTCAATCCTGATTTAGCGAGAGTATGCAAAATGCATATGATATTATATGATGACGGTCACACCAACATATATTCATTTGACGCTTTAAATGATATTAATATTATTGAAAACGAATCTAATCAAAAAATAAAAAAAGGAAAATTTAACATACTTTTAACTAATCCACCATTTGGCTCTAAAGGGAAAGTTACATCAAAAAAGATATTACAAGAATTTGAGGTCGTGTCCTCGAATCATTGAACAGGAACTTTGAACATCAACAGTTCCTCTAAT